>QHVW01000183.1 GCA_003223675.1 Acidobacteriota bacterium | reverse complement strand
GGATCAAGGAGGAAATTGAGCATGGCTAAGGGTGCCAAGAAACTTCAGCTTGCCAAGTCCGGCGAAGAGTTGGGTGAGCAGCTCTTGCAGTCGGTTCGCGAAATGAAGGCCGGCTTGCGTGGCCGCGTGCATACGCCCGGGATGTCCAGCATTGTCGAGGCTCGTCTGATCTCGGGACTTTCGCAAACGTCGTTCGCCGCGTTGCTGGGAGTGTCCGTTCGCACGCTGCAGGACTGGGAGCAAGGGAGGCGGGAGCCGTCGGGAGCGGCGAAAACACTCATCAAGGTCGCCAAGCTTCATCCTGAGATCCTGCGAGAGGCCGGCGAGGACGCCGGCGGTCCCAGGGGGGCCGAGCGGGTAGGAGGCGTCCGTGCTAACATCCCCCGCCCCCTCCAGGGAAGGCTACGGGCCCGTCTCGTGTTATCCCGGTGGGACCTCCCGTCCCGGCCCCGGCGGACATTCGCCCGGCCGAGCGCGGAGCGCGTAAATCCATGGAAATAATGAACGATCCGGTTTCCCAGCGGCGGACCTTCGCCATCATCTCGCACCCTGACGCGGGCAAGACCACGCTCACGGAGAAGCTGCTGCTGTTCGGCGGCGCCATCCAGATGGCCGGCGCGGTCAAGGCGCGCGGCGAGGCCCGGCGCGCCCGCTCCGACTGGATGAAGGTCGAGCAGGAGCGCGGCATCTCCGTGACCTCCTCCGTGATGACCTTCGAGTACGGCGGCTGCACCTTCAACCTGCTCGACACCCCCGGCCACGAGGACTTCAGCGAGGACACCTACCGCACCCTCACCGCCGTCGACTCGGCCGTGATGGTCATCGACGCCGCCAAGGGGATCGAGGCGCAGACCCGCAAGCTGTTCGAGGTCTGCCGGTTGCGCAACGTGCCCATCGTCACCTTCATCAACAAGCTCGACCGCGAGGGGCGCGATCCCTTCGATCTGATGAGCGAGATCGAGCAGGACCTCCAGCTCCACGTCACCCCCGCGGCCTGGCCGATCGGCATGGGGCAGTCGTTCCTCGGCTGCTTCGACCTCCGCCACGACCGCCTGGTGCTGATGGACCGCTCGCAGCGCTCCGTGGTCCGCGAGGGGGTGGTGGTCGAGGGGCTGGACGATCCCAAGCTGGAGGCCTCCCTGCCCGCCAACGCCGTCGAGAGGCTGCGCGAGGAGGTCGAGATGGTCCGCGGGCTGTGCCCGGAGCTCGACCTCGAGTCCTACCGCGAGGGGCACCTGACGCCGGTCTTCTTCGGCAGCGCGATCAACAACTTCGGCGTCCGCGAGCTGCTCCAGGGGCTGGTCGAGATGGCTCCGCCGCCGCGCCCGGCGCCGACCGAGACGCGCGGCGTCGATCCCCATGAGGAGAAGGTCACCGGCTTCGTGTTCAAGATCCAGGCGAACATGGACCCCAAGCACCGGGACCGCATCGCCTTCGTGCGCCTGGTCTCCGGCCGTTTCGAGCGCGGCATGAAGCTGCTCCACGTCCGCTCAGGGAAAACGATGTCGATCCACAACCCCGTGCTCTTCCTGGCCCGCGAGCGCGAGCTGGCCGAGGAGGCCTGGGCCGGCGACATCCTGGGCATCCCGAACCACGGCAACCTGCGCATCGGCGACGCGCTGACCGAGGGGGAGGAGCTGCGCTTCACCGGCATCCCGAGCTTCGCGCCCGAGCTGCTGAAGCGGGTGCGCGCCGAGGACCCGATGCGCTCCAAGCACCTGGGCCGCGCCCTGCTTCAGCTCGCCGAGGAGGGGGCCGCGCAGGTCTTCCGGCCCACCTTCGGCAACGAGTGGATCGTGGGCGTGGCCGGCGCCCTGCAGTTCGACGTGCTGGCGGACCGCATCCGCACGGAGTACAACATCCCGGTGCATTTCGAGGGGACCACCCTCTACACCGCGCGCTGGATCGACACCGAGGACCACCAGCTCCTCAAGCGCTTCACCAACGCCAACCACGCCGCCATGGCCGAGGACCACAACGGCTCTCCCGTGTTCCTGGCGCGCAACGCCTGGCACCTGAAGACGGCCGGGGAGGAGTGGCCGAATCTGCGGTTTTTGAAGACGAAGGAGCAGGTGCAGTAGGGGGCGGCCCCCCGCCCGGAACCTCACCATGCCCATCGCCCTCCCACCTACCGGGAGAGGGGGACTCAGCTGAGGCGGTGGTGCCTATAGGAAGGAAAAGAGGCCATCAGACCGATCCGACCGATCCGTCGGATCAGAGCGATAACGCCTCCTACCAGCAATACCGCTCCAACCGCGTTCCCCTCTCCCGGTCGGTGGGAGGGCGATGGGAGAGGGGACAGGGGTGAGGGTTCGGGGACGGTAATGCTACAGTTCCCCCTCCAACAGTTTCGAGGGAGAAACGCCCCCGATGACCCGCGACCAGGCCGCCCAGCGAATCGCCAAGCTGCGTAGCGAAATCCGGCACCACGAATACCTCTATTACGTCGAGGACAAGCCCGCGATCTCCGACGAGGAGTTCGACCGCCTCTTCCATGAGCTGGAGGATCTGGAGGCGAAACACCCGGACCTCGTCTCCGAGGACTCCCCCACCCAGCGGGTGGCGGGCTCGCCGCTCGACTCGTTCCCCACCGTCGAGCACGCGGCGCCCATGCTGTCGCTCGACTCCAGCCAGGACGAGGACAACCTCCGCCGCTTCGACGAGCGCCTGCGCAAGGGGCTGGGCGACACGCCGGTCGAATACGTCCTGGAGCCCAAGCTCGACGGCCTCTCCATGGAGCTGGTCTATCGGGATGGCATCCTCGTGCAGGCCGTCACCCGCGGCGACGGCCGCAAGGGGGAGGGGGTCACCGCCAACGTGCGCACCATCGCCAGCGTGCCGCTCAAGCTGCGCGAGAGCGACCGTCCGGCGCCGCCGTTCCTCTCCGTGCGCGGCGAGATCATCATGTTCGCCAAGGACTTCGACCGGCTCAACGAGCGGCTGATCGCCGAGGGCAAGGAGCCCTTCGCAAGCCCGCGCAACTCCGCCGCCGGCACGGTGCGCCAGCTCGATCCGCAGCTCACCGCCTCCCGCCCGCTCCACTTCTACGCCTACGACATCCTCGCCTCCGAGGGGGTGGACGGCATCGAGACCCAGTGGGACTTGCTGCAGGCCCTGCGCGCCTGGGGGCTCAAGGTCAACGAGCGGATCAAGAAGGGGAAGACCCTCGACGACATCCTCGCCTATCACCAGGGCTTCGAGGCCGAGCGGGACGACCTCGGCTACGAGATCGACGGCGTGGTGATCAAGCTGAACGACCTCGCCGACCGCGAGACCCTGGGCTGGACCTCCCGCCACCCCCGCTGGGCCTACGCCTTCAAATTCCCCCCGCGCAAGGAGGTCACGCGCATCCTCTCGATCCTGCCGTCGGTGGGGCGGACCGGCGTGGTCACGCCGGTGGCGATCATGCTGCCGGTCGAGATCGGCGGCGTCACCGTGGCCCGCGCCACGCTGCACAACCGCGAGGAGGTGGCGCGCAAGGACGTCCGCGAGGGGGACCGCGTGCGCGTGCAGCGGGCCGGCGACGTCATCCCGCAGGTGATCGAACGCATCGAGGAGCCCGGCCACGAGCGCTCCCCCGAGTGGAAGATGCCGGACGTCTGCCCCTCCTGCGGCACCCGGCTGATCGAGCGCGGACCGTTCACCGTCTGCCCCAACAGCTTCGAATGCCCGGCGCAGCTCGCCGGCCGCATCGTCCACTTCGCCTCGCGCGACGCCCTGGACATCGAGGGCCTGGGGGACGAGACCTCCAAGCTCTTCGTGGCCGAGGGGCTGGTCAAGCAGCTCCCCGACCTCTTCGAGATCCGCCCCGAGCAACTCGTGGTGCTGGAGGGGTTCGCCCAGAAGTCGGCCAACAAGCTGGTGGACGCCCTGAAGAAGGTTGCCTCCGCCGCCGAGCTCCCCCGCTTCCTCTATGGCCTGGGGATCCCCGAGGTGGGCGTCGCCGTGGCGCGCGACCTCGCCCGGCACTTCGGCACCTTCGCCCGCCTGCGCGCGGCGGACGAGGCCACGCTCCAGGAGGTCCCGGGGGTGGGCCCGCGGATGGCCGAGCAGATCACCGCCTTCTTCGCCGAGCCGACCAACGCCAAGGTGCTCGACGAGCTGACGGCCCGGATGCACCTGGTGGAGACGGAGCCGTCCACATCCAGTGGGGGGGACGGGGCCGTAAAACCTCTTGCGGGGCAGAAGTGGGTCTTCACCGGCGGCCTCACCCGCCTCACCCGCCGCGACGCCCAGACGTACGTCGAATCCCTGGGCGCCCGCGCCACCGGCTCGGTCAGCAAGTCCACGGACGTCGTGGTGGTCGGCGAGGACGCCGGCTCCAAGGCCGAGGACGCGCGCAAGCTGGGGGTCCAGACCATGAACGAAGAGGAATTCCTGACCTTCCTCCGCGGGAACGGGATCGACGTCTGACCTGTTTTCAAGGGAGGAGGCCGGAGATCCCGGCCGCCACACGAAGGGGAATGGCTCCATGAAGCTCGCAATGACTCTGCTGATAGCCCTCGCTCTCACCGGGGCCCTGGCCTTCGCCGCCGCCAAGGCGCCCGTCCCCGGCAGCGACAAGAAAGGATCGAAGGAAGTGATCGAAAAGATCGTCAAGACCGATGACGAGTGGAAGAAGATCCTGACGCCCGAGCAGTTCAACGTCCTGCGCAAGGAAGGCACGGAGCGGGCTTTCACCAGCCCGTTGAACAACATCCACCAGAAGGGGGTGTTCGTCTGCGCCGCCTGCGGCCTGACGCTCTTCAGCTCGGATCAGAAGTTCGACTCCGGTACCGGCTGGCCGAGCTTCTGGGCGCCGATCGATCCCAGCCACATCACCACCAAGACCGACCGCAGCTTCTTCCAGGTCCGCACCGAGGTCCTCTGCGCCCGCTGCGGCGGCCATCTCGGCCACGTCTTCCCCGACGGCCCGCCGCCCACCGGCCTGCGCTACTGCATGAACGGCGTGGCGATGAAGTTCGAGCCGGCGAAGTAGGGGGCGAACCCCCGGGCGCCGCCGCCTTGGATATCGATACGAAGGGCCTCCCGTTTTCCGGCATTGCCCTCTGGAGGGGCCGTATTGCCCTCCAGAGGGGCGGCATGGCCCTCTGGTTTTTCGTGCAGTCCCTGCGGAATTTCTGTCGTGCCCTCGCTTGGGGCGATCGTGCCCTCGCTTGGGGCGGTCGTGCCCACTGATTCGCCGGTGTTGCCCTCAGGTTTTGCGATCGCGCCCTCCAGAGGGGCGGCTTTGCCCAAGGGAGGGCAAACACAAAAAACCAATGGGCGCACACGGCCCTCCGTTGGGGCTGAGCGAAAAACGGGATCGCGCGGACGGAGGATCGGTGGGCAAAACCGCGGCAGCGAAGGGGCGCGACGGCGATCCGGAGGGGGCAGGCACCCACTGGCACGGGAGAGAGAAACAGAGGCTGGGGTGGACGCGTCAATTCACCCACTCTCCCGCCTCATCCTTCCGGGGTACCTCAGAAACCTCCACCGGAGCCGCCACCGCCGCCAGCCGGAGGCGCTCGTCTTCCAGGTCCCACATCCGCCGTAGGGCGGCGTCGCGCTCGCGCCGGCGCTTGATGGCCCAGAGGGCGAGCAGGGTGACGATCATCCAGAGGGTGACGGAGCTGGTGAGCACCGGCACCCAGCGGTACCAGAAGGTCTGGCGGTCCCAGAAGGAGGACTCGGCCGCGGCCAGCGAGTCGCCCGTGGCGGCGCGGAAGGCGTCCGGGAACGCGAGGCCGCGCGATACCCCCTGGAGGATGCGGGCGGCCACGTCCTGGCCGTAGCGGTCGAAGAGGTCGCGCACGAAGGAGCCGGCGATGGCGTAGGCGCGGTTGACCTCGGACTGCCCGCCCGCGAAGCGCTGGTCGAGATCGGCGAGCGAGACCGGCCGGTCGACCAGCAGGGCCAGGGTCAGCCGGGAACGGTCGTCGAATCCCCAGGAGAGGCCGGCGATCATCGCCATCCCCTCGTGGAACCAGCGCGGCAGCGGATGCCCTCCCGCCGCCCGCGCGATCAGCACGTGGGCCATCTCGTGGGAGAGGAGGTCCTGGAGCGACGAGTCGGGATAGCTCGGCACGCGCCTGGGGAGGAGCACGATCGTCCCCTGCTCCCCCACCGCGTAGCCGGACACCCAGGGGGGGACGATCCCCGCCGCCGTGCTCTCCTCGGGAGCCAGGATCACCCGCACCGGCGGCCCCGGCTCCGTCAGCCCCACCAGCCGCATCACGCTCACCAGGCGCGACGGGTTGACCGCCCGGAGTTGGGCGGCGGTCCCCTCCAGGCCGGGCGGCGCCTCCACCACCATCCGCGGGGGCTGCTGGGCGAAGAGGGACGCCGTTCCCCAAAGGAGGAGGAGAATCACCAAGGCTGCGGTACGCGGACTTGTCATCTCAGCATATTTATCAAATAGAGACATTTCTCTGTACTTGGGTTAAGATCCTCCCACGACTGTTGGTGAGGTCTTCCCAAGAGCTCGTGCTTAGAGATAGGCTTCGGTCATCTCGCAGCTCGGCTCGATGAATTCCGGATGAGGCCCGTCCCCGCGGGCAGCGTCCTCTGAGATCTGGCTTGGAGGTGAAGATGGCTCGTGCGCGTCTCCTCGGTCTCACCTTGCTCATCGCCTTCTCGCTCGCGGGTTGCCGCGAGGCCGCCGTCCGCTACAACACCCGCTACAACACCCTGCTCCAGGAAGAGCTTCCACGCCCGTTGCCGATCCCGGTCGACGGCGTGACGGCGAGCCATCTGCAGAACACCTGGGGCTCCGCGCGGGACGGCGGCCGGCATCACAAGGGGATCGACATCTTCGCGCCGCGCAACACGCCGATCCGCAGCGCCACCGCGGGGATCGTGGAATTCAAGGGGATGAAGGGGCTCGGCGGCCAGGTGGTGACGATCACCGGCCCGGGCGGCTACCGCTTCTATTACGCGCATCTCGAGGACTTCGGCCTCCAGGAGGTCGGCGACTGGGTCGAGCCCGGCGAGGTCATCGGCTACGTCGGCAACTCGGGCAACGCCGCGATCTCCTCCACCCATCTCCACTACGGCATCTACGAGCCCTCCGGACGGGCGATCAACCCGTACCCCCTCCTCAGGGGCGGCCAGCCGTTCTCCCTGGTGGGGGAGACGCAGACGGCGGCGAAGTAGCCCGGCCCCCGGTTCTGGCACACCCCTTGCGGTCCCTCAACTCAAGGAGGACCGCATGGAAAAGAACGTAGCCAACATCGAACGCTGGGTTTCGCTCCTGGGGGGTGGCGCCCTCGCCGCCTGGGCCCTGCGGGAGCGCCGCCTTTCACCGCTTTCGGGAGCGCTCGCGATGGGCGCCGCGACGCTGCTGTTCCGGGGCGCCACCGGCCACTGCCCCGCCTACGGAGCGCTGGGGTTGAGCACCGCGGATCTGCCGGACGACTGGAACCGGCCGCTCTCCGGCCGCCACGAAGGCGCGAAGCGGGGAGAGGGCTCCGGCAAGAGCTTCCGGGGCAAGTGGCCGCTCCCCGAGGGAGCCCGGCTCGTCAAGCCCGGAGAGCGCGACGTCGTCGACGAGGCCTCGGCGGCCTCCTTCCCCGCCAGCGACCCCCCGTCGTTCACCCCGCCCCGGGTGGGATGACGAGGAGCCTGAGAACAAAATTCGGGCTCTGATTGCGCAACCTGTCCCTCCTCCCTATAATCGGGAGCACTTTTTACGGGGTGATTAGGATTGAGCTCACGCCACGCCGGCGCGCGGCCGTGGTCTGTGCTCTCTTGGAGGAGGAGGAGCTCGAAATGCCGACAGATTTTATCAAAAAGCACGAGTGCGGGCAGCAATGGACGGCGCTGGAGAGGCCGGACATCTGCCGTCTGACGCTCCAGGGCAAGGTCACGCTCGAGGAGTGCCGTCAAATCAACCAGGCCCACCTGGAGTACGCGAGGGACGTCCCCTATTTCTTCTATCTCATCGACCTGACGTCCCTCGAGGACCTGCCGCCGGCCGTCCGTAAGGAGGCGTCGGAAACCGTCAAGCTCCTCCCCCTGCGCGGCACGGCGGTCAAGAACGCGCCCCTGCGGGCCAAGGTGCTCGCCCGGCTGCTGTTGACCGCCTCCAACCTCTTCCGGCGGGGCCCCGAGGCCAACCCGCTGGTCTTCGTGGAGACGGAAGAGGAGGCCCTCGCCTGGTACGAGAAGCGGCGCCAGCAGATCGGCGGCGAAGCCGCGGCTTGAGGATCGGAAAGCCGGAGCCCCGGAGCCGGAGCGGCCCGGGGCACGGCTCAGCGTTCGATCACTTTTAGCAGTGGCCTGAGCCCAGCAGGCCGGTGATCGCTTGACAGCCTGCCACCTGGGGAGTATTCTGCTTTCTTAAAGCCGCACCCTGTTCCTGTACAACTTTAAAGCAAAGCATGGTCCGAATCCTGTCGTCCTCGCGGCGCCCGGCGCCTTTCATTTTCTTCTGTCCTGCGACTGTCCAAACGCTTTCCATCACGATTTTTCTGTCTTCCTGTTATTGGATTTCCCCAGTGAAAAGCACTGGGCTTTAGGAGGCATGCCATGAAGAGACTTGTTTACGTGTCGTTCGGGGTTTTGCTTTTGGCCGGAGCACTTTCGGCCGCGGCCCAAAACTGGCCGCAGTGGGGGCGGAACGCGCAGCACACGGGCACGACGACGGCGACCGGACAGACGGCCACCCGCATTCTGGCCGACGTCGTCTACGACCCGTTCGTGGCCCAGGAGAAGGCCGATCCGCTGGCGGCCCCCGACCTGTTGGTCCACTACCAGACGCCTCTGGTGGATGGCAACAACGTCTACATGGAGTTCAAGAGCGGCACGTACACCAGCCTGGATCACTGGGAGACCCAGACCTGGAACGAGCGGCGGCTGCAGTGGCAGGCCGGCAACCTGGCGACGGTGTGGAATTTCGAGAGCGACTGGAAGCCGGTCCCCTACGGCAGCGCCTTCAACGGTCCGGGATGGGAGCCGGTCTTCCACGCCGTGCTGTCGGGCAATTCCGTCTACGTCCCGGGCGCCGGCGGCTCGATCTTCAAGGTGAACAAGTCGAACGGCGCCGGCACGCGCATCTCGCCGTTCGGCGCGACCCTCGATCGCGACACCTTCACCGCCAGCCCCCTCACCGCCGACAGCGCCGGCAACATCTACTACACCGTCCTCGAGCTCGTGCACGGGCAGGCGTGGAACGCCGACGTGGTGGGCTCGTGGCTGGTCAAGGTGGCGCCCAACGGCACCTTCCAGACCGCCACCATCACCTCGCTGACCCCGGGTGCCCCGGCCGCCAACGACAAGTGCCTGGGCGTCTTCAACACCAACCAGCTCCCCTGGCCGCCGTCGCCGACCGCCGTGCCCGGCACGGTGCAGTGCGGCACCCAGCGCGCCGGCCTCAACTCGGCCCCGGGCGTGGCGCCGGACGGCACCATCTACCTGGTCAGCGTCGCCCACCTGTGGAGCCGCGAGGCTTACATCATCGCCGCCAACCCCGACCTGTCGCCGAAGTGGCACACCTCGCTTCGCGACCGGCTGATGGACGGCTGCAACGTGACGCTGCCGCCGAACGGCACGCCGGGCGGCTGCCGCGCGGGCGCCACCACCGGCTATGACCCGGCGCAGAACCGGCCCGGCGCCGGCCGCGTCATCGACGACAACACCGCCTCCCCGGTGGTCGCGCCCGACGGCAGCATCTTCTACGGCGCGTTCACCCGCTTCAACTGGGACCAGGGGCACATCATGAAGTTCAGCCCCAGCGGCCAGTTCCTGGCGGCCTACCGCTTCGGCTGGGACGACACCCCGGCGATCTACGCCCATGACGGCACCTACGACGTCATCACCAAGGACAACCAGTATGGTGAGGACCTCGGCTCCTACTGCAACGACCCGGCCTGGTGCCCGTCGACCGACCGCACGGCCACCGACCCGAGCTATCCGGAGGCCTACTTCATCACCCGCCTCGACGCCAACCTCCAGATCATCAATCGCTGGCAGAACCTGAACCCGCTGAGCTGTTCCCGTGACGCCAACGGCAACGTCAGCTGCGTCAGCGACCACCCGCGCGGCTTCGAGTTCTGCGTCAACGCCCCGGCGGTCGACGCGCAGGGCAACGTCTACAACAACAGCGAGGACGGCAACCTCTACGTCGTCCGGCCCGACGGCACCCTGCGCGAGAGCCTCTTCCTCGACAGCGCCGTGGGCGCGGCCTACACCCCGCTGGCGATCGGCCCCGACGGCAAGATCTACACCCAGAACGACGGCCACCTGTTCGTGGTCGGCCAGTAAGCATCACCCCGAGCAGGGCGGCCCTATGGGGCCGCCCTTTTCTTTCCCCTTGATTTACGCCTGATTGATGCCTACTCTTCTGCTATGGCCAGGAGGTCTCCCCCACCCTACGCCGAGCTCCACGCCGCCTCCGCCTTCTCGTTCCTCGACGGCGCCTCGCTCCCCGAGGATTTGGTCGACCGGGCGGCGGCGCTGGAGCTGCCGGCCGTGGCCCTGGTGGACGCCAACGGCGTCTACGCGGCGCCGCGCTTCTTCAAGGCGGCGCAGGAGGCGGGGATCAAGCCGCTGGTGGGCGCCGAGGTGGTGCTGGAGGACGAGCCCAGCCTCTGGCAGGCCCGGGGACGCTTCGGTCCCCTCGGCCTGGTGCCGGACCCCAAGACGCCCGATCTAGCCCGCTCCGTGGACACCCAGGCGCGGCTCACCCTCCTCGCCGCGGACCGCACCGGCTATCGCAACCTCTGCAAGCTGATCACCGCCGCCGCCCGCGGCCGGCCCAAGGGGGAGGCGCGCGTCCCCTGGGACCTCCTGGCCGAGCACGCGGCCGGGCTCCACCTGCTGACCGGCGGCGAGGAGGGCCCGCTCGCCCGCGAGCTGGCCGAAGGAGGGATCGACCCCGCCCGCCGGATGCTCGAGCGGCTCGCCCATCTCTTCCGCGGCCGGCTCCACGTCGAGCTCCAGCGCCACCGCCGGCGCGAGGAGGAGCACCGCAATCAGGCCCTGATCGGCCTCGCCCGCCAGCTCCGCCTCCCCCTCCTCGCCACCAACGGCGTGCGCTACGCTCAGGCTCAGGACAAGCCGCTGCACGACGTCCTGACCGCCATCCGCCACCACACCACCCTCGACGCCGCCGGCCGCCTGCTCGCCGCCCACCGCGAGCGGCACCTCAAGGGCGCGGCCGAGATGGCCAAGCTGTTCGCCGACCTTCCCGAGGCCCTGGCCGCTTCGGCCGAGCTGGCCCAGGCGCTGAGCTTCACCCTGGCCGACCTCGGCTACCGCTTCCCCGAATATCCGCTCCCACCGGGCGAGACACCGTCCTCCTATCTGCGCCACCTCACCTGGAACGGCGCCCGCGCCCGCTTCCGGCCGCTCACGGCCAAGGCCCAGGCGCAGATCCAGAAAGAGCTCGACCTGATCGAGAAGCTCGACCTCGCCGGCTACTTCCTGATCGTCTGGGACATCGTCGATTTCTGCCTCCGCGAGAAGATCCTGGCCCAGGGTCGCGGCTCGGCCGCCAACAGCGCCGTCTGCTACGCCCTGTCGCTCACCGCCGTCGATCCCGTGAAGATGGACCTCCTCTTCGAGCGCTTCCTCTCCGAGGAGCGCGGCGAATGGCCGGACATCGACCTCGACCTCCCCTCGGGGGACCAGCGCGAGCGGGTGATCCAATATGTCTACCAGCGCTACGGCCCCCACGGCGCGGCCATGACGGCGACCGTCATCACCTACCGCGACCGCTCCGCCACCCGCGAGGTGGCCAAGGTCTTCGGCTACAACGAGGAGCAGATCGACAAGCTCGCCCGCCAGCTCGGCAACTGGAGCTACGACGCCTACCACGGCGAGGAGAAGTCGTTCCCCGCCGAGCTCGCCGCCGCCGGCTTCGACCCCGAGGAGCAGCGCCTCCAACATTTCATGGACCTGTGGACGCGCATCCACAACCTCCCCCGCAACCTCGGGCAGCACACCGGCGGCATGGTGATCGCCGCCGGCCGGCTCGACGAAGTGGTCCCCCTGGAGCCCGCCACCATGCCGGGCCGCGTGGTCATCCAATGGGACAAGGACGACTGCGCCGACCTCGGGATCATCAAGGTCGACCTCCTCGGCCTCGGCATGCTCGCCGCCCTGGAGGAGATGGTGCCCACCATCCGCGCCCGCGAAGGGGTCCACGTCGACCTCGCCCACCTGCCGCCGGACGACCCCAAGGTCTACAAGATGCTCCAGGAGGCGGACACGGTCGGCGTCTTCCAGGTCGAGAGCCGCGCCCAGATGGCGTCGCTCCCCCGCAACCACCCCACCCGCTTCTACGACGTCGTCATCCAGGTGGGGATCATCC
>QHVW01001082.1 GCA_003223675.1 Acidobacteriota bacterium | reverse complement strand
CCTGGCTGCTCTGGCAGGGCCCGAAGGCGGTCGACATCAGCCTGCGCTACGCCTACCGCTCGGCCCAGCCGCAGTCGATCACCGCCACCGGCGCCGTGGCCAACACGCCGCAGGACCGCATCAACCCCGACGGCTCGGTGACGCGGCGCAACCTGGGCCGGAAAGACAACGTCTTCAACGCCCTCGACCTGCGGCTGTCGCGCGACTTCCAATACGGCCGGCTGACGATCCAGCCCAGCCT
>QHVW01001081.1 GCA_003223675.1 Acidobacteriota bacterium | reverse complement strand
TGCAGGCCGAGGGCGGAGTTGAAGTCGGTAGCCAAGGATGCCTCCTTCGGTAACCGGGACGGCGGTGCTGGCATTCGTCCGTCCCGCGTGGAATCATGGGCGCCAGTGGCTGAGGAACGTCCACCGAACGTCTATATCGTCGCGGGTCCGAACGGCGCGGGCAAGAGCACCTTCGCCCGCCTGTTCCTTCCGGACTATGCGGACTGCAAGGAATTCGTCAACGCCGACCTGATCGCCGCCGGTCTTTCCCCCTTCAA
>QHVW01000786.1 GCA_003223675.1 Acidobacteriota bacterium | reverse complement strand
TCCCAGATCGCGTCAAGTGGGAACGTCGACAGCCTAGTTCTTCGTCAATCCAGAAGTAATGGGTTCTTCGTAGGGGCGGCCCTATGTGGCCGCCCTGGGTGGGGGAAATTCCCGACCGGACCAGCCCCCCCGCCCAGGGCGGCCACGCAGGGCCGCCCCTACAGAAATCCCTCATTTCTAGGGTGACAGCGTACTAGCCGTTCGGATCGATCCCCCGGCCGATGTCGGCGCAATCCCCGCAGGTATTCGTAGTCGTGATGGGCGCGGGCGGCTTTGGAGTCTCCGCCTTGAGGAGAGACCCCCTCATCAGGGTTCCCCAAAGGCTGGAGAGCTCGGCCCAGGAAGCCTCGATCCAGGAGACAGAGGGTCTGGGCGCCTCCCCGCGGGGCCTGCTCGCGGCCGACGCCTGGCTCACGGGTGCCAAGACGAGGACCAGTAGGAAGCCTGCCAGGGCTGACGTTCTCTTTCGACACATCGCCGGTACCTCCTCGCCGTGAGACGAATCGGGCCGGGATGGCGCCGTCGCTCCCAGCGGTAACGCGAACCGTTGCGGCCCTCCAGTGTCGCCCAGTCACGGGAGGAAGTCTCCCTTTTCGCGCGAGATCCTCCCAGGCGCTTTAAGTTGGCTGCGGAAGGAACGGCAGGCTTGACAATGTGTCCATCAATGATGATCGGAGAGCAGCGGAAGTGAGGGCTACTTCCGCCGGTTCGCCGCCAGCACCCGCTTGCGCAGGCGGAAGGTGGCGGGGGTGACCTCCACCAGCTCGTCTTCGCGGATGAACTCCAGCGCCTGCTCCAGGTTCATGATCCGCGGCGGCACCAGCCGCACGGCGTCGTCCGACCCCGAGGCCCGCATGTTGGTGAGCTTCTTCTCCTTGGTGATGTTGACGTCGAGGTCGTTGGGCCGCGCGTTCTCCCCCACCACCATCCCCTCGTAGACCTCCTCGCCGGGCGAGACGAACAGCTCGCCGCGCGGCTGCAAGCCCTCGATGGCGTAGGCGGTCGTCCGCCCGGCGCGGTCCGAGACCAGGGCGCCATTGGTGCGGTGGGCGATCTCCCCCTGCCAGACGTCCCAGCCATCGAACAGGTGGTTCATGATCCCCGTCCCCCGCGTGTCGGTCAGAAACTCGGAGCGGAAGCCGATCAGCCCCCGCGAGGGGACGCGGAACTCGATGCGCACGCGGCCGGAGCCGTGGTTGATCATCTTCATCATCCGCCCCTTGCGCACCCCCATCTGCTGGGTGACGACGCCGATGTACTCCTCCGGGCAGTCGATCACCAGCAGCTCCATGGGCTCGTGGAGCGGGCCGTCGTCGATCCGGCGGGTGATCACCTCGGGCTTGCCGACCGACATCTCGTACCCCTCGCGGCGCATCATCTCGATCAGGATCGCGAGCTGCAGCTCGCCCCGCCCCGAGACCTTGAAGGCGTCCGGAGTGTCGGTGGGCTCGAGCCGGATCGAGACGTTGGTCAGCGCTTCCTTCTCCAGGCGCTCCTTGAGCTTGCGCGAGGTGACGTACTTGCCGTCGCGGCCGCTGAAGGGGGAGTCGTTGATCGACAGCACCATGGAGATCGTCGGCTCGTCGATCTGGATGTGCGGCAGCGCCCGCGGGTCCTCGCGCTCCGAGAGGGTCTCGCCGATGCTCACCTGCTCGAGGCCGGCGATGGCCACGATGTCCCCCGGGCCGGCCTCGGCGATCTCCACCCGCTTCAGCCCGTCGTAGCCGTAGAGCAGGGAGGCCTTGGCCGGCAGGAAGCTGCCGTCGAGCCGGCAGACGGCGACCTCCTGGGCCTTGCGCACCCGGCCGTTGAAGATCCGCCCGATGGCGAGCCGCCCCACGTAGTCGTCGTAGTCGAGGTTGGTGAACAGGAGCTGGAGCGGCATCTGCGGATCGAAGCGCGGCGCGGGCACCGAGCGGACGATCTCCTCGAACAGCGGCTTGAGCGTCTCCTCCAGGCCGTCCGCCGTGAGCCCGCAGCGGCCTGCCCGGGCGTTGCAGTAGAGGACGGGAAAATCGAGCTGCTCCTCGGTGGCGTCGAGGTCGATGAACAGGTCGAAGATCTCGTTGAGCACCTCGCCGGCCCGGGCGTCGGGACGGTCGATCTTGTTGATCACCACGATCGGCGGCAGGTTGGCCTCCAGCGCCTTGCGCAGCACGAAGCGGGTCTGCGGCAGCGGCCCCTCGCTGGCATCCACCAGCAGCAGGACGCCGTCCACCATCTTCAGCGTCCGCTCCACCTCGCCCCCGAAGTCGGCGTGGCCGGGGGTATCGACGATGTTGATGCGGGTCCCCAGGAAGTGGATCGACGTGTTCTTTTTTTCCGCCTTGCGCTCCGCCCGCGTCGGCTTCTCCGGCGAGGCGGCCGCAAGCGTAGGCATGAGGGTGAGGAGGAGAACGGGGACGAGGAGGGTCAGGGGTCGCCTTGCGAGCATTCAGTCACCTGCCAAAGAGAACCGGTCCATCGAGGCAAACTGCGTTTTCATTCAACTCCCGTGCCGGGGGTTATGCCCACAGCCTGGGAGAACCAGAATACTCCCTTCGTCAAGGGGTGGAGCCCTCATCACCCCGGCCCTCTTCTCCCAGCCTCCCTCCCGACCTGACGGGAGAAGAGGGAGAAAGACCCTTGGAGAGAGCGGTTTGAGCCCCTCTGTTCTGAAAATAGGGAGGGACATGTAGGGGCGGCCCTATGTGGCCGCCCTGGGCGGGCGGCCTCAGTGCCCCGGCTTCAGCGACCGCATCGCCCGCAGCGCCTTCTGCACGGTCGCGACCTGGTCGGGCTCGAAGTAGGCGAGCTCGCAGCGGGTGCAGACCCAGGCGGGGACCTGCTCCCAGGCGAGGCGGTACCCCTCCCCTTCCAGGTGTACCGGCGCCGTCCCCTTCTCCACCGGCCCCTGGCAGCGCAGGCAGCGCATGGGGAGCACCTCGGGGTCGGGGCTCAGTCGCGTCGTCTGGCCGGTGATGGGGAGCGTCGCGTCGAGGTCCACCGGCTGCTTCACCACTCCCAGAGGGCCGAGGCGGGAGGGAGGGGAGCTCTTCATAGGGACCGGAATCCGAGAGCCAGCCTTCATCAGCATCGCGATGCTCCTTCTTCGCAAGCGAAATCGTACAGCAGCGGATGAGTCTATTTGCAAGCTTCTTGCCTAATCCTCCATCCCCGGGCGTTGTACCATCCTGCGCCGGCCTGGAATGCTCCTCGCATCGCGAACGCTTACAACGGACATGAAACCCGCCCTGGCCCTCCTGCTGCTCGCCGTGCAGGCGCCGGCGGTCAAGCCCGCCGCCGCCGATCTGCCGCGCGGCAAGGTCGTCGAGAAGGTGGTCTGCGCCGCCGCCCCCCAGGAGAGCTACGCCCTACGTGCTGGATCCGCGCTCGCGGGGGACGGTCGCCGCCGAGAGCTTCCGCCAGGGGGCCGAAAAGTACGGGTACATCCTCGCCAGCTCCAACAACACGCTGAGCGACACCGCCATCGATCCCAACGTGCAGGCGATGCGGGCGATGTGGGCCGACACCCACGGCCGCCTGGCGATCGACGACCGCCGGGTCTACGCCGCCGGCTTCTCCGGCACCGTCCGCTCCTGCTGCACCCTGGCGCGGGCCGTGCCCGGCACCTTCGCCGGCATCATCGGCGCCGGCGCCGGCTTCCCCTTCCACGAGCCGCCGAGGAAGGGGGACCCCTTCGTCTTCTTCGGCACGGTCGGCGACAAGGATTTCAACTACTACGAGATGATGGACCTCGAGCCCAGGCTCCGCGAGGCCGGGATCACCCATCGCGTCGAGATCTTCGACGGCGTCCACCAGTGGCCCCCCGAGGAGCTCGCCACCCGCGCGCTGGGCTGGATGGAGATCCAGGCCATGAAGGCCGGCACCCGGCCCAAGGATTCCGGCGTGATCGAGGAGCTCTGGGGGCAGACGCTCGGCCACGCCCGCGCCGCCGAGGCCGCCGGCGACCTCTACCAGGCCCACCGCTACTACGCGGGCGCCGCCGCGGACTTCGCCGGCCTGCGCGACACCGCCGAGGCGGCCGCCAAGGCCGCCGCGCTGGCGGCCAACCCGGCCCTTCAGAAAGAATGGAAGGAGCGCGAGGCCCGGCTCAAGCGCGACAAGGAGATGCTCGAGCAGGCGCCCGGCATCCTCGCCGCCGCCGTCAATCCCGGAGGCGAGCCGACGACGGTCGCCCGGGTGGTGGCGGCGCTCAAGATCTCCGAGCTGCGCGCCCGGGCGAAGAGCGCTCCGGAGGCGGACGAGCGGCTCGCGGCCCAGCGGGTGCTCAACACGCTCGGCGTGCAGACCGGCTACTACCTGCCGCAGAGCTTCAACGAGAAGAAGCAGTGGGACCGGTCGATCTTCGTCCTCTCGATCGCCACCGAGATCTCGCCCGAGAGACCGGCCGTCTGGTACGACCGCGCCGAGGCCTATGCCCGCAAGGGGGACCGCAAGCGGGCCCTCGCCGATCTCCGGCAAGCCATCGACACGGGGTGGAAGGACCTCGACGCCCTGCGGCAGAACGAGGCCTTCGCCCCCCTCCGCCAAGACCCTGAATACCAGCGGCTCACCGCGGCCCTGGAACCGAGGAAGCCCAAGCCATGAAAAAGACCGCGCTCCTGATCGCCCTCCTGCTGTTGGCGTCCAGCCTGCCGGGAGACGCCGCGCCGCCGAAGCCGGCTCAGCCTTCGCATCCCTCGCCGCGGCTGTCCGCCCAGAAGGCGGAATCCCCGGCGGCCACCGCTCCCGCGCCGGCCACCGAGACGCTCACCTACGGCCGCTTCGGCACCGTCTGGCTCTACCGGCGGACGCCCCATCCGAGCCACGTCGCCCTCTTCTTCTCCGGCGACGGCGGCTGGAACCTGGGCGTGGTCGACATGGCGCAGATCCTCGCCGACCAGGACGCCCTGGTGGTCGGCATCAGCGTGCCGTTTTACATGCAGAAGCTCAACGCCTCCAAGGAGAGCTGCCTCTACCCGGCCTCCGACCTCGAGCTGCTCTCCAAGTACGTGCAGAAGAAGCTCGACTTCCCCGACTACGAGCCGCCGGTCCTGGTGGGCTACTCCTCGGGCGCCACCCTCGCCTACGCCGCGCTCGCGCAGGCGCCCCCCTCCACCTTCAAGGGGGCGATCAGCATGGGCTTCTGCCCCGACCTGCCGCTGGCGCACCCCTTCTGCGCCGGCCACGGCATCGCCAGCGATCCGGGCCCCAAGGGGAAGGGGGTGGTCTTCCGTCCCACCTCGACCCTGGAGCAGCCGTGGATCGCCTTCCAGGGGACGATCGACCAGGTCTGCTTCAAGGACGACGTGGTCAAGTACACCGCCCAGGTGAAGAGCTCGCGCACCGTCCTGCTGCCCGACGTCGGCCACGGCTTCTCGAAGACCAACAAGTGGGCGCCGCAATTCAAGGAGGCCTTCAAGAGCATCGTCGGGGAGAAGGAGCCCGCCAAGGCGGCCGCCGCGGCGGCGTCCGGCGCCACGGCCAAGGGCGCGCCGTCGGTCGCCGGCCTGCCTCTGGTCGAGGTCCCGGCCAAGGGGAAGGGGGGGACGACGCTCGCCGTCATCCTCTCCGGCGACGGCGGCTGGGCCGGCATCGACAAGGACGTGGCGGGAGCGCTCTCCGCGAAGGGGATCCCGGTGGTGGGCTGGAACTCGCTGCAGTATTTCTGGAGCGCCAAGCCCCCCGAGGTCGCCGCCAAGGACCTGGAGCGCATCCTCCGCCACTACCTGGCGGTCTGGAACAAGCAGGACGCGCTGCTGATCGGCTACTCCTTCGGCGCCGACGTCCTCCCCTTCTTCACCAACCGCCTGCCGGCCGACCTGACCGGGAAGATCCGCCTGCTGGCGCTGCTCGGCCCCGGCAAGACGGCCGACTTCGAGTTCCACGTCACCGACTGGCTGGGCGGCGGCAGCAAGGGGCAGCCGGTCTTCCCCGAGGTCAAGAAGCTCGCCGGTCATCCGCCCGTCCTCTGCCTCTACGGCAGCAAGGAGGACGACAGCCTCTGCCCGCAGATCACCGCCCCCCTCGGCAAGGCCCAGGTGCTCCCGGGAGCCCACCACTTCGGGGGTGACTACGACGCCCTGGCCGCGCTGATCCTCAAGGAGGCGCAGGGGGGCACGGTGGAGGCGAAACGTTGAATTGAAGCGAGGATTGCATTCCCGACTTTTCTATATTAGCCTTCTCGCAGAAAAGGAGGATCCCGATGACAAAAGCTGCCAAAGTCCGCGTTCTCCTGCTTCTGCTGGCCGTCTTCACCACCCTGCTGGCCTTGACGCCGCCGCAACCGGCCCAGGCCTGCCCCGCGTACGAGATCGACACCTGCTACTACGCGAACGGCACGAGTTGCCAGGGGTCGGATTGCCCTAAGTACAACAACTGCAACGGCTCGGAGGTCAGGTGCTACTACCAGCGGACCATCTGCTGCGTTTGATCCGCGCCCGATAGGCAAGAGGCCGCCGCCCGGGACCGGCTCCCGGGCGGCCCGGTCCCTACCCGCCCATCCCCTCCTCCGCCCCGATCGAGAAGATCCGCTCCAGGTCGTAGCGGGAGAAGGCGCGGAACGCGAGCAGGGTCTCCGAACGGATGATGCCCCCGATCTTCAGCATCTGGCGGGTGACCGCGTCGGCGATCGCCTCGTTGTCCTTGACGCGCGCGATGGCCACCAGATCGTACTGCCCGGCCACCGAATAAACCTCGGTGATCCCCTTCAGGTCCACCAGCGCCTCGGCGACCTCGTTCACCTTCGACTTCTCCACCACCAGCAGAATGACCGCGCTCACCATGGGATCGCCCTCCTCAAGGGTTGCCTCTCCGGGAACTCTATACCAGCGGTGCCGTTCCTGCCTCCGGCCGGGACGGCGCCACGTTGCCTCCGGAGGTGTCGCGTACTATCGCCAGGCGTCGCGTACGCTCGGTACGATGTCGCGTCGCATCTCCGGACGTCGCGATGCACCCTCATCCGTCGCATAACATCTACAGGCGTTGCAATGTAAAGATACGACGTCGCGTACTCCCCTCGGGCGTCGCAATGCTTCTTGAGGCGCCGCGTACCGCCCCGAGGCGTCGCGTACTCCCTTGGAATGGCGCGTAGCTTCCAGAGTAGTCGCAATGTAACGCTACGATGTCGCCTACCAACCAGAGGTGTCGCGTAATACCGGCAGTCGTCGCAACTTCCCGAACGGCGTCGCGATGTATCGAGAGGCGTCGCGTACTCACCATCGGCAGACCGTCGTCGGGCAAGATCGCGACAGATGCCCGGGATCCGGGCCGTCTGCGGTAGGCTTGCCCCGCC
>QHVW01000785.1 GCA_003223675.1 Acidobacteriota bacterium | reverse complement strand
CCTCCACCTTCGGCACCGCGTTCACCGTCTCGATCGAGGCCCGCGGCAAGGTCACCACCGGCATCTCCGCCGCCGACCGCGCCGCCACCATCCTCACCGCCATCGATCCGGCGACCCGGCCGGAGGACCTGCTCCGCCCGGGCCACGTCTTCCCGCTGCGCGCCCGCAAGGGGGGCGTCCTCAAGCGCGCCGGACAGACCGAGGCGTCGGTCGACCTCGCCGCCCTGGCCGGCCTCACCCCGGCGGGGGTGATCTGCGAGATCATGAACGACGACGGCACCATGGCCCGCGTGCCCGACCTCACCAAGGTCGCCCGCGAGCACGGGCTGATGATGATCACCGTCTCCGACCTCATCAGCTACCGGCTGCGCCACGAGACCCTGGTGCGCAAGATGGCCTCGCCCAACCTGCCCACGGTCTACGGCGACTTCCGCATCCACGCCTACCGCTCGGACGTCACCGGCGACGAGAACGTGGCCCTGGTCATGGGTGAGATCCACCCCGAGGAGCCGACCCTGGTGCGCGTCCACAGCCAGTGCCTCACCGGCGACATCTTCGGCTCCTGCCGCTGCGACTGCGGCCCGCAGCTCGAGCAGGCCCTGGAGCGCATCGCCGCCGAGGGCAAGGGCGTGCTCCTCTACCTCCTTCAGGAAGGCCGCGGCATCGGCCTGATGAACAAGCTGCGCGCCTACGAGCTCCAGGAGCAGGGGCACGACACGGTGGAGGCCAACGAGCGGCTCGGCTTCCGCCCCGACCAGCGCGACTACGGCATCGGCGCCCAGATCCTCCGCGACCTCGGCGTGCGCCAGATGCGGCTGATGACGAACAACCCCAGCAAGTACATCGCCCTCAACGGCTACGGGCTGGAGATCGTCGAGCGCGTCCCGCTGGAGGTGCCGCCCACCGATTCGAGCCGCGCCTACCTGCGGACGAAGCGGGAGAAGCTCGGGCACCTCCTGAAGCTCGTCTGATTTCAGGATGAAGATCCTCCTCGTCACCTCCCGCTATCCCTGGCCTCCCCGCCGCGGGGACCAGATGCGGGCCGTCCAGGTGCTCGACTTCCTGGCCGACGAGCACGAGGTGACGCTCCTGGCGCCCGCCCCGGGCAAGGACCAGCCGCCGCCCCCCGCCAACGCGCGCTACCGCGTCGAGCTCTACCGCCCGGGCGGCATGGCGATCTTCTCCGGGGTGGCGCGGGCCGTGGTCAAGCATCTGCCGCTCCAGACCGGGCTCTTCTACCAGCCGGACCTCGGCCGGAAGCTCCGGGAACTGGCGCCGCGGCACGACCTCGGCATCCTGCAGCTCGTCCGCCTGGCGATTCACGTCGAGGATTTCGGCGGCACGCCCTTCGTGGTCGACCTGATCGACAGCCTCTCGCTCAACTTCTCCCTGCGGGCGGCGGTGGACCGCTGGTGGCTGGCGCCGCTGCTCAAGATCGAGGCGCGGTTGCTGGCCATCGCCGAAAGGCGGCTGGCCGAGCGGTCGGTGCGCATGCTCGTGGTCTGCGAGCGGGACCGCCAAGCCCTGGCCAACCGCCTGCCGCCGGACCTCGCGGCCAAGGTCTCGGTGGTGCGCCTCTCCGTGCGCGAGCGCACCGTCGATCCGCCGCTGGACCAGGAGAAGCTCTGGCGCGAGGGGGACAAGGGGCCCGTCCTGGTGATGACGGGCAACCTCGGCTACTTCGTCAACGCCGACGCGGTCACCTGGTGGCTGCGCGACGTCTGGCCCCAGCTCCGGAGCTTCCGGCCGGACGTGCGCCTGGTGATTGCCGGAGACCGCCCCTCGCCAGCCCTCCGCAGCCGGATCGAGAAGGCCGGAGCCAGGCTGATCGAGTCCCCCCGCGACCTGCGCTCGGTGATCGCCCAAGCCACCCTGTCGCTCGCTCCGATGCGCTGCGGCTCGGGAGTCCCCATCAAGGTGCTGGAGGCCTGGGCGGTGGGAGTCCCCGTGCTCGCCTCCTCCTGGGCGGTCGCCGGCACCTCCGGCCGCCAGGGCGAGGACTTCATGCTCGTCGGCCAGCACCCCGTCGAATGGGTGACCGCCGTCACCGATCTCCTGGGAAACCCCTCCGCCCGCCGCTGGCTGATCGAGAACGGCCGCCGCCGTCTGAGCGCCGATTACTCGCGGGAGACGGTGCGGCGGCAGCTCCTGGATGTGATCCGTGCCGCCGCGCCGGCCCCGGTGGCATCGGAGATCCCCGTGCCGGACGGGGCGGCGCGGCCGGCGTAGGTTTTCTCCAGGTGGTGGGAGGCAAGCCCCTGGGACCGCCGGCGTCCCCGCCGGCCTTCTAACGAGTCGCCCACCCGCCGGCCAGCCGGCACACAAAGGGGCCAGAGAGGACGGCCCCGCCCGCCGCCGTCCCCCTGGCAAAAAGGTACTTCGCTTGTCAAAGAGCACTCCTGCCCGCCTCGCGAGCGAATCCCCGAGAGTCGTTGAGGCGGTCCTGCCGGTGCTTGCTGCCCCCTCGATCCGTCGCCGGAAGCAGAGGCGGAAATCCCGCGATCTGACGATCCCCGAAGGCCCGGCCTGATGTTCCCGTTCAGCGCCCTGCGATGAGCCCTCGGAGAGAGGGGGTTGCAATGTACATAGGATGCCATGTACAATCCAGATTGTCAAGTCCCTGGTGGAAAATTCTTCCCCGGCCTGGTGCCTCTCGAAGGGTTCCAGGGTCCCCAGGATGGGCTTAACAGATTGCCGCGTAAAGACTTATTGTGTAATTTCCGTGGGTTGTGATGATTTTTGCTACGGATCGCGTCAGGGAAGCTCCTCGTCGCGGTCCGTTCCCCGGAGCTCGCGAGGCATTCCCCGGAGATTTTGTCTCGCGAGCTCCGATGTACATGCCCCGAAGACTCGTGCGGAACGCATTCCCTCTTGTTCGGGGCGCGTTCCCCCTTCTTCGGACGGCGCGCAGAGCTCTTCGAGCTTCGCGAGCTCGGGGGAATGGGACGCGAAGGGTCGATCGGATGGCGCGAAGGCGGGGGAATGGCTCATTCCCTCCCCTTCGCGCCTCTCGAGATGGAGATCGCGGCGTTTTTTCTCGCCTTCGAATGGCTCGAAGCCGGGGGAATGCGGTGCGAAGGCGAGGGAATGGGACGCGAAGAGCAGGGAATGCGACGCGAAGAGGTCTTTGCAGGACACGAAGCCCCCTCCGAATGGGAGGAGGCCGGGGGAATGAGGCTCGCCGGGCTCGTCACGCGGCGCTTCGCCCCCGCGCTCTTTGACAATTGATGTCTCAGCAGGGGAGCGGACGGGGACCGCTCCTCTGCTCCCACCTTTTTTCGCGGCGGCCGCGCTTCCGGTCCCTTGCGGCCGGGACCGGTGCGCGCGCCGCCGCCCTGCCATTGCTTTCCCCTGGCTAGCGCGCCGCGCCTGCGAGCGCGCCGGACCAACGGGCCGACGGCGGCCACGGCCCGGCCGGGCGAGCCCCCAACTCGACGGCTTGTCCGACACCTGAGGACGATCTCGTCAGATCCGGTGCTACAATCAAGGCCATGGCCGACCAGCTTACGGCCGCAGCAGCGAGGATCGTTTACGTGCTCGCCGCGAATCAAACGAGGCGCAGATGAAACCTGTATTCGCTGGTGGCTCTCGCAAAGTAACACGCCTCAACGCGGAGGTTCGCGAACGACTCGACAACATGATCGAGAAGCAGTTGGCCGTGTTTGTGGGCGATGCCAACGGAGCCGACAAGGCGATCCAAAAATACCTTAGCGAACGGCACTATCCTAATGTCCTTGTGTTTTGCACAGCCGGCGAATGTCGGAACAACCTCGGCGGTTGGCCCATACGCGCTGTCAAGGCGCCGCATTCTTCGCGAGACTTCGCGTTCTTTACTGCCAAAGATGCCGCCATGGCTAGCGAAGCAGAGGTCGGGTTCATGCTGTGGGACGGTCAGAGCTCGGGCACGATTGTCAACGTTGCGCGGATGGTTTCTTTCGCCAAACCAGTCGTTCTATACATAACGCCGCAGCGAACGTTTGCTACGTTGAAGTCTCGACAGGATCTTGAGAGTCTCATTCAGGGTATTCGCGATGATGTGGCCCAAAAGGTGCGGCGCTACATTGCTGAGCATGCCCGCGAGTTTCGCCAAGACAGTATCTTTAGGAGCATAGTGGGTTGATACTGGTCCCAGATTTGGTCTGGAGTGGTGTTGTCGGTGCCCTATCAGGCGCAGCCGTTGCGCTGGTTACGGCTTTGCTCAACAATAGGGCGCAGAACAGGCGTCACAAGGAGCAACTG
>QHVW01000784.1 GCA_003223675.1 Acidobacteriota bacterium | reverse complement strand
TCGGGTGACATCGATCCGAAAAATGGCCGCCGCACAGGGGCGCCCTTACACGCGAACGCGGTAACGCCGAGTTCGTGGCAAAGGGGCTCCGGAGACACTTGGATTCGCACCCAACCCCGGGCATCAAGCGGATGGCTGACGCCACCGCTTATGCCCATTCGCGTTGAACGGACGGAGGGGCCAAGTGAGACGAGGCACGTCGGCTATCCTGATCACGATCGTGGCCTCAGCGGTATCTGTGGGCGCTTTCGCAAAACGGCTCCCACCGAAGCCCGTAGCGCCGCTGGTAGCAGACGGCGTTCGATACGAGGTTCCCCACTTCGGTGCGTTCCACGGCAAAGAGCAGAACGGTGGATTCGTCCAGGCGTGGGACGCCAGGAAGAATCAGTTGCTCTGGGATCGCATGATCTATCGCATCCGATACGACCGGAACCTCGAAAGAGACGTGCAGGATGTCTTCATCACCGAGATCCATCTCGATGGGAAGACCCTCTTCGTGACGAACGAAAGCTCGGAGCGGTTCGAGATGGACTTGGCCTCTGGGAAGGTGCGGGCATTGACTCCGCTCGGACCAGGGAGGGAACTGCCAGTCGGCTCAGAGGCTGTGAAAAATACACGGACGAGCACGGACGAACACAGACTTGCATGGACGAGGCGCGGATTCTCGTCTCACGGGTCCGTGCAAGTCCGTGTCTGTCTGTGCTCGTCCGTGTGTCCGCCGGATTTTTTCACCGCCTCTCAGCGAAGCGCTGACGCGTCCAACCCGCCGTTGCGGACGGTCGCGACCGCCTCGCGGACGGTTCCCCAAGAGCTTCGGACTCCCGGGAGTTTTGCCGTTGACTTCCTCGGGACCCTACAGATCCTCTCGCACGTGGATCCTTTTGCGCAGATGTTGCATGGCTGTCGAGGGCCAGAGTAGACTCCGTGCGACCCCGGCGGGAGAAAGGTCAACAGGCATGAGCTCCAGCGGACGAGCGCCCATCTTCATCCTGTCGTGTTACCGCACCGGCTCGACCCTGATGCGGTACATCTTCGACACCCATCCGGACGTCTATTCTCCGCCGGAGGTCAGCCTCGGCGATGCGGCCGCACAACTGGCCCATCTCGAAGCAGGCCTGATCGGGTTCAAGCTCGACCCGGCACGCCTGGACCAGCTCCCGGCGGAGAGCGTGGCCGGGATCCGCGCGGTCCTCGGCGGACGCATGGACGCCGCCACGGCCCGCCACGGCAAACGCCTCTGGTGCGAAAAGAGCCCGTCCAACCTGGCTTCCCTCGGCTTGCTGCGGCTCGTCTTCCCCGAGGCGCGTTTCGTCTGCCTCTACCGCCATGCGTTTGATGTGGTGCAGTCGCTTCTCCGCGGGATGATGTATCGCCTCCCCGAGCTCCAGCCGTATCTGATCACGCACAAGGTGCATCAGGTGTCCGCGGCGCTCGACTACTGGAACGGGCGCACCCTCGCCCAAATGGCCCTTGAGGCCAAGGCGCCCGACCGCTGTGTCCGCGTGCGCTACGAGGACCTGGTCGCCAACCCGGAGGAGTCCGTGCGCCGGGTCTTCTCCTCCCTCGGCCTTTCCTGGAACGAGGCTCTGCTCAAGGCGGTCTTCACCACGCCCCACGACCAGGGGATGCAAGACCACCTGATCGTCCTGACCCGGTCCGTCCACGGCGAGAGCGTGGGCGGCGGCCACGACCTGCCTCTCGACGGGGTCCCCCCCGAGGTTCTGAGCGCGACGCGCCAGATCCTCGAGGCCCTCGGGTATCCGGAGCGGCCCCAGCCTGCCTGCCGGCCCACCCCTGTCGACACCCCGGGGACCCCCTCGCGGACCCCTCATTGGCTCTTCGAAACCCACCTGACGGAGAGGATGCGGACGGAGCCCGCGTCTGTCAAAGCGATCCGGTCCAGCTACCGTTTCGAGATTCTTGGCGACGGCGGCGGCACCTGGGTGGTCGATCCGCAGCAGAGAAAAGTGCTGACCGGACAGGCCCCCGCCTCCTGCAAGATCGAGATCTCCGCGGCCGACCTGTTCGCGGTTGCCTCCGGCAGGCTCCACCCCTTCAAGGCCAACGAGCAGGGGCGGCTCCAGTTCCATGGCAACATCAACGTGTACGAGATCGATGCCTTGATGCAGCTCCTGCGGCTGAGCTCTCCCTAGAGTGTCCAAGGTACAGCTCAGTGCGGTTCCCCCGGAGATGTGGGCGGTTGGGAGCCACTTCCGGGCGGTTCACCTGGAGGTTCGGACGCCTTCGCAATCGATCCGGACGGTTGCGACCGGCTTCCGGACGGTTGCGGAGGAGGTCCGGACGGTTGCGGAGCGGGAGCGGACGGTTGCGGAATCGAGGTGAGACGCTCAGTCGGAGAGATGAACCGTCCAGACCTCGGTCAGAACCGTCCGCTTCGCGAGCGCGACCGTCCACTTCGAGTCCGCAACCGCCCGGACGCCGGAGCGGGCCGTCCATTCCCCGGTTTGAACCGTCCGGATCTCGGTCGCAACCGTCCGGATCTTGATCGGGGCCGTCCGTTTGCGTTCTGTTGTGTCTCAGATCTCGATCGCAACCGTCCGTTTCCTCTTGCCGGCCGGCGGAGAAAGGGAGTACGCTGCCACGGTTTCGAGGACGGAGGGTGCGATGCGACATGAGGAGTATGAGCGGCGGAGGCGTGCGCTCGAAGCGCAGTTCCGCGAGGATTTGGAGCTTCTCCGCGCGGGGTATCAGGCGAAGCTGAGGGCTCTGGAGATGCTCTGGCTGGCTCCCCCCGGCGAGGCTTTGCCTCAGGCCGTTGCGGTGAGTGAGACGCTACGGTTGAGTGAGACGCTGGCTTCGAGTGAGACGGTCACCCCTCCGGAGCCGCCGAAGGAGATTCGCCGAGGGCAGGTGAGAGAGGAGATCGAGGCGGCGTTCGCGGAGCTCCCGGAGGAGTTCGACCGCCGGGACGTCATTCGCGTCCTGGGGTATGAGCCACCGCGGGCGACTCTCTTTCGTGTTCTCGAGCAGCTTGTCGTGGACAAGTGGATCTCCGTCGCCTGGTACAGCTCCGGCCGGTCGTCCACGCGGTATGCCAAGCTGCCGGAGCCAGCCGAGGAGACGGTGTAGCGGAGCCAGCCTCGGCCTTCTCCGTCACCTTCCGCTCGCTCTGCTCGGCAACGATCTCGAAAGCAATCTCCAGGTAGCGCGTGGCGGGCGACTGTCCGCCCCCAAGCCCTCCGCCGCACTTCTGTATACTGACTTTACGCGGGTGGGCCATGGAGGCTTAATCTTTTTTGCGTAAGGTGTTAAAGCGAGATGAACACCCTCCTGACCATGAACGCCGCGCCCTGCCAGGAGCTCGTGGGAGAGCCTGTCAGCACCATGGGCACGCCCTCGTACGGCCAGCGTTCGCTCTGGTTTCTCCAGCACCTCGCTCCCCAGGGCGGCGCCTACAACATCGCGGCCGCGGCCCGCGTGCGCACCCCGATCGATGCCGGGGCCCTGGAGCGCGCGTTCCAGGCTCTGGTGGACCGCCACGCGGCCTTACGGACGACGTTTCCGGCGATCGACGGCGCACCCTGCCGGCGGGTCGCGGGACGCCAGAGCTTCTCCCTGGTGTGCGTGGATGCCGGCGGTTGGAGCGAGCAGGCGTTGCGGGCTCGTCTGGCCGAAGAAGCTTGGCGCCCCTTCGACCTGGAGCGCGGGCCGCTCCTTCGCGCCACACTGCTGATGGGCGGCCCCGGCGGGCCGGTGCTCCTCCTGGCCGTTCACCACATCGTCGCCGACTTCTGGTCTCTCGCCATTCTGGTTCGTGAGCTGCCGTTGCTGTACCGCGAAGCGACCGGCGCCGGGCCGGCGCAGCTCTCTTCTCCCGGGATGGACTACGGAGAGCATGTCCGG
This sequence comes from Acidobacteriota bacterium, assembly GCA_003223675.1. Taxonomy (GTDB): domain Bacteria; phylum Acidobacteriota; class Thermoanaerobaculia; order Multivoradales; family UBA5704; genus DATARR01. The sequence continues at coordinate 298 of QHVW01000784.1, read as the reverse complement.
ATGGAAAGGGAGGCACTGGCTGACGGACGGGGCGAGGCCTTGTTGGCGTACTGGCGGGAGACCCTGGCAGGGCTCCCCACTCTCGAGCTCCCCCTCGACCGGCCGCGTCCGGCGGTGCAGACCGACCGGGGCGACTGCTGCCGGCTTCGGCTGCCGGACGAGCTCGCGGCGGCCCTGCGCGCGGGCAGCCGAAAGCAGCACGCCACGCTTTTCATGACGCTGGCCGCCGCGTTCCAGGTGCTCCTGTGCCGCCACTCCGGCCAGGAGGACCTGGCGATCGGCGCGCCGCGCGCCGGCC
>QHVW01000783.1 GCA_003223675.1 Acidobacteriota bacterium | reverse complement strand
AGCCCACCCACCCCAGCGACGGCGGCGGGACGGGCCGCGGCTCCACCTTCATCTTGCGGAAGGCACCCGACTCCAGGTTGTCGGGAGGGACCATGGGCGCGATGGTGGAGGCCGGTGCCGCCAGCCGGGGGACGGCGGGCGGGGCGGGGTACGGGACGGGGACGGGCGGGGCGGGGCGGGCCGGAGCCACGGACTGGAGGCGGGCCGGAGCGGCGGTCGGCGGAGGCGGCACGGGTGCCGGCGCCGGCCGGGGCGGAGGGGGCGCCGCGGCCTTCTCCGCCGCCGCGGCGGCCGCGAAGCCCGGACCGGCGTTGATCAGCAGCTCCTCGACCGAGATCGGCACGAAGCCCTCCTCGTAGGAGACCTCGTCGCCGCTGTAGAACTTGAAGTCCCCCTGGCTCCAGCGCAGGAGCTGCTCGAGCAGCCGGTAGGTCTGGAGGCGCAGGGCCTCCAGGATCTGCGCGCGCTCGACGTAGCGCCGCTCGGCCAGCAGATCGATCAGCCGCCCGCCGGACGCCTGGTGCTCGGAGGCGGCGCGGGCGAGGTCCGGGGCGCTGATCATCCCCTCCTTGAGCAGGATCTGGGCGAGCCCCTCCTCCAGCGTCTGGTTGAGGGCGTCGGCGGCCACGATGCGGCCGTTGAGGAAGGAGATGGCGACGATGTCCTGCTGGCCCTGGACCGTCAGGATGCCCGTCTTCTTCTGCTGGGAGACCAGTTGCAGGATCTCCGGGAGCTTGAAGAGGTCTAGGGTGCCTTCAACCGCCATGACTCGGTTTCCTCAGTCCTCAGACCTCGTGGCGCAGCTCCCGCCAGAGGCGGACGCCGAAGTAGATCGCCAGACCCAGGATCGTCAGGATCCAGGATAGGGAGTTTCCAGGATCATAGCGCCACGGGACCGTCATGCCGAGCCTGCCGAGCAGCGGCAGCATCAGCAGGGCGGTCGGCACCAGGAGGGCGAGGAACGATCTCACCCCCTCGCCGACCTCGGCCGAGGCGACGCCGGGAAGCAGGGCGCGCCCCCAGCGGTCGAACGCCCCCTCCGGGAACACCTCCGCCGCCTGCTCTCTATAGCCGAAAGGACGGCGCGCCAGGTGCAGGGTGAGGGCGATCAGCACGAGGCCCAGGGAGAAGAGCATCGAAAGCCCCCGGCGGAGCACCTCCGGCGGCCCCGACCGCACCTCGCGCCCGGCCCAATTCGCCGCCAGCTCCCGCCGGATCTCGGGGATGCGGTTGATGCCGCCCGGGAGGGCCACCACGCGCTGTTGCGGATTGTCCATCCAGTATTTCACCCGCGCGAGGTCGAGGTCCTGGGCCCGTTTCAAGGCGCCCCTCTGCTCGTCGAAATTGTAGGACTCGGAATAGGCCTGGCTCAGATTGTACGGGGCCGCGGGGTTGCGGGGATCGGCGGTGGCGGCCTGCTGGTAGCTCTGGATGGCGCTGCTGAAGTCCCCCTTGAGGAAAGAGTAGTCGCCGAGGTCGATCAGCGCCGCGGCGTTGCTCGGCTCCGCCTCCAGGACCTGCTTGTAGAGCGCCCGGGCAAGGTCCCACTGGTTGAGCGTGCGGTGGACGTCCGCGAGGAGCTGCTTGACGGCGACGCTCTGCGGCAGCACGCCGCGCAGCACCCCGAGATCCGCGAACAGGCTGCCGTAGAGGCGATGGTCCTGGATGCTCTGCATGGCGAGGCCGGGTGGCGAGAGCGCTACCGCCACCTGCCGGCGCTGCAGCTCGACGAGCAGGGGCGCGGCCCCCAGGAAGAACCAGAGCGCGACCATCACCGCGCGCTCGCTCGTCGAGGCGTACCCCCAGAGCAGGACCGACGCGTAGAGGATCAGACAGATGGGACCGGAGGGGAGCGCGAGCGGCCAGAGCAGGACCGCTCCGGCGAGGACGTAGGCCACCGGGCGCGGCAGCTTGCGGCCGAAGAGGTCCGCCAGATCCTGGAACAGGGAGGTCCCCTTGGTCAGCATCTGCACGGCGAGGAACAGGCCGCCGGTCACCAGCAGGAGGATCAGCGCCCAGAGAAGCAGATCCTGGAGCCAGAGATAGCGCTCCAGGGGGTGCAGGAAGATCCGGAAATAGGCGCGCAGGCGGGCCGCGACGGCGCCCAGGTAATCCCCCTGCAGCCAGTCCACCTTGGCCGCGGCGAACGCCGTCTCGGGCCGCCCGGGGTCGAACCGCTCGGCGGCGGCCAGCTCCCAGTGGGCCCGCGCGAAATTCTTCTGCCTGGCCGACTGCACGGCGCGCGCGACGGCGCCGGCCGAGAGGTCGGGCAGGCGCTGCATCCCGAGCTGGCGCGCGATGTCGAGCAGCTCGCTTACCGAGCGCTCCGCCTGCTGGGGGTTGTTCTGGACGATCCAGTCGAGCCACTGCTCCTCGAGCTGCTTGAGCGTCTGCCGCACCGGCGCGGTCATCTCGACCCCGGTCAACTGCGGCGACGACGCCTCCCCAGCCGCTCCGGCGGGGAGCAGGAAAACCAGCGCGAGGACCGCAAACCCCGCGCGCCAGGAGCGTCTAGCGACTTTTCTGGACATATCGGACCCGCAAACGATACAGCAGGTCCTCCAAAAAAGCTCGCTCCTGGGCGTCCAGATTGCCCGCCGTCTTCTGGCGCAGGACCTCTAAAAGGTCGATGTGGAGGCGGGCCATCTCCAGATTGGTCGCCACCTGGCCGTCGGGCAACCGGGCGTCGCCGAGGTAGATCGGCACCGGCTCGGCCATCATCGCCACCAGATCGTAGAAGCTCGGCCCGCCCAGCTCCGCCGGCTCCTCGGGGTAATCCCGCACTACCGCCGGCTGCGGCGGCGGCTCGGAGGCCAGCCGCGGCGCCTCGCGGGGGATCTCCCGGGGCGCCGGCCCGCGCTCCGCCCGCGGCGGCTCGGGGCGCGGAGCGGGCTCCGCCGGGGCCGTCGAGGTCGATTTTTCGTTGAGGAACCGATACTCTTCCTTCAGATCGCCCTCGGGCGTGAACATCCGCTTGTCGGTGACCTTGAGCTCTTTCTTGTCGTTCGCCACGTCGGACCCCCGATGTCTGAAAAACCAGAAAACCCCGACCTTCAGAAGCTCGTTGACCTCGTCGCCCGTCTGCGCGCCCCGGACGGCTGCCCCTGGGACCGCGAGCAGACCCTGCCGGACGTGCGCGCCTATCTCCTGGAGGAGGCGCACGAGCTCGCCGGAGCCATCGACGGCGGCGACTGGGACGAGCTGGCCGAAGAGCTGGGCGACATGCTCTTCCAGGCCGCCTTCATCGGGCGCCTCGCCGAGGAGGCCGGTGCCTTCAGACTCTCACAGGTGATCGATCGCGTCCACCGCAAGATGGTGGAGCGCCACCCCCACGTCTTCGGGGACGAGACGCTGGCCGACGCCGACGCGGTGCGCCAGGCCTGGGAGCGGCGCAAGCTGCAGAAGGAGCCGAAGCGGGAATCGCTCTTCTCGGGGGTCCCCACCTCCCTCCCCGCCCTGCTCGGCGCCTACCGCCTGACCCAGAAGGCGGCCGGCGTCGGCTTCGACTGGCCGGACGCCGCGCCCGTGCTCGACAAGGCCGAGGAGGAGATCGAGGAGCTGCGGGAGGCGCTCGCCAAGGGTGAGAAGGACGCCGTGCGCGAGGAGGTGGGGGATCTCCTCTTCACCGTGGCCAACCTCGCCCGCAAGCTGGAGGTCGACCCCGAAGCCGCCCTCGCCGGCACCAACCGCAAGTTCCGCCAGCGCTTCGCCAAGATCGAGGAGGGCCTCGCCGCCCAAGGGAAGACCGCGGCGGAGGCGACGCTGGAGGAGATGGATGCGTTGTGGGAGGCGGCGAAGGGGGAGGGCTAGTCGAGGATCAGGATGCCCGCCTTTTCGGCCGCCTCCTGGACCTGGTCGAAGCCGGGGTGGATGTAGAGCGTCACGGGATTTCTGGCGATCCTCAGGTCGTTCCTGGAGACGCGGTCCCCGAATAGGACTATCGCGCGGGAGCCGTCGTTCTGACGGGAGACCCAGATCAATCCGTCGATCGCCTCGTCACAGGCATGGAGAGCCCGGGCCCAGGCGGCGGTCCTTTCGTACTCCTCGGCCCCGCTCTCGATCAGCTCCAGCCGGGTCACCCCCAGCCGGCTCAGACCGTAGCCATAGAGCTGGGCCAGGCTCAGGTCCCGCTCGCAGGCGAGCATGGAGGCGACCATCGCCTCCAGCATGAATCTCTCCACCTTCTTCCCGGGCCCGCGGACCGCGACGTCGTGGAAGACCGTCTCGGACAGCGCGCCGTCCAGGTCGCCGGCCGCGTACAGGACAGGCACGGCCTTTCCGCTCCTGACGTCCTCGAAAGGGTGGAAACGCCCGGCCCCCAGACCCGGATTGAATTCGGTGGCTCCGAAGCGCACATCGTGGCACCGGACCATGGGGCTTCCCTTCTTCCACCGAAGCAGGAGCGGCTCGATCGCACTGGGGTCGGGAGCGGGAGGAAACCTAGAAGACAAGCGGCTCGGCCTTGCGTTTCGCCGCCTCCACCACCCTCTCGGGCTCGGTCGCAAGCAGATCGACCGGCCGGCGGTCGCCGAGCGACCCATACCGCCCGGTGAACCAGAGGGCGAGCCCCCAGTCCGTCAGCTTCATCCCCACCGACTTCACGACTCCCTCGATCGCCTCGTAAGGCTGCCCCTCTTCGTCGAGTTGGAATGCGGGATAGTAGGTGGCCCCCTGGTAAGGCACGGAGAAGATCCGCCCCTCCTGTCTCCAGCGGTTGGCCAGCGCGGCCTTGTTCTTCGCCCGGGACCCTGCCTGGGCCGCGATGTCCGCGCTGCTGAGCAGACCGAATTCCGAGATCAGCTCCTCCCGCGCCTCCGCGTTCCGGCGGGCCTGAAGAACAGCGGGCGGAGGCGGGGGCGGCCCCTCGGGGAGCATCGCCTGGATCAGGCGCTCGGTATCCCGCCCCTCGCGGACGTAACTGTCGATCAGCGGTGCCAAGGCGAGGATAAGCCGGCCCTCCTCAATGATCTCGGACTCGGACAGCAGAGGCTCCAGAGCCGAGGAGATCCCCAGCCCCTTGCCCTGCGCCTCGACCTCCTCTCCCCGATGGACCAGCTCGCGAAGGATCTCCTCTCCCCTCTTGGAGATGGCGGCCTGAGACAACG
>QHVW01000563.1 GCA_003223675.1 Acidobacteriota bacterium | reverse complement strand
TTCCGGTATCGCCGCACGGCGTCCTGCACGCTCCAACCGATCACACCCAGAGAGATCAACACCAGGAGAGCCTGCGCGAGCCGCCCGCGCGCGGAAAGCGGCGGCTCCACGGCCGGCTCCACGGTGCGATTGAGCAGGATCAGACGGCTGAGCCGGCGCAGGTCCGGAGCGATCAGCAGCACGGACATGAGCAATAGATGAAAAAGGTACAGCTTGAACGGCAGGCCGTAGCACAGGCTCAGGGTGACCGCCATGAAAAGGTTCGCGCCGCAGATCAGAGCGCCCAGCAGGGTCGTCCGGGGCGCGAGCAGCAGCAGGCCGCCGGCCAGCCCGGCGGCGCCGGTGAACGACTGGAACGTCCGGGACGCGCCGAGGAAGGTCCACAATAGCCCCATGGCGTTGAGCTCGCCGAGCCGCCGCAGCAGGTCGAACGGCCCCGGGGCGGGCATCTGGACCGGAATCAATCTCTCGATGCCGGAGCTGATCATCACGATCGCCAGCGCAAAGCGGAGGAGAAGCCGAAGCCATGGATAGAGCCGCGCGTCCAGATCCCTCCGCCACCCCAGCGCCGTGGAGACGACCGCCGCGACGCCAGCCAAGACGGCGGAGCCCAGGCACAGCCACCAGCGGAGACGAGTATCTGCAATTCCGCTGAAGGGGATCGTCAGAAAGAAAAGCAGAAAATAGAGGAAAAGAAATCGGAGGGCGATTCGCTTGGCGTTCACGTAGGCGTCATTCTAACAGATAGAAGATGTCGGTGCGGATCTTTGACGGATCGCTCTCCCATTCGTCCATCCAATGACCGTAGATCTCCCCGATGGGGGCCAGCGATCGTGTGGCCAAACCGGCCCAACGGGCCGGGAGAGCCCAGCCCAGGGCTGAGGCCGAAGGCCGATGCCCTGGGTAAGCAGGCCCAATCTCCATGCGGCCTGAAAGGCCGCGAGACCTCGGACTGGATAGAGGCTAACGACGAGCAGAGCTCTCGCGACCTTACAGGCCGCATTGGTTGTTGTACTTTCCCATCCCAGGGCATCGGCCTTCGGCCTCAGCCCTGGGCTAAGCTCTCCCGGCCCGTTGGGCCGGTTTTATTAGGCGCTCTAACTTCCTCTTTTACCCGGTGCCGATTCATTCTTCACGAGGTCCGCTCTTTGCATAATACTGCGCAATTCGGATTCACTGTCCTCAACCATCTTCACGAAATCTCCCCTACCCTTGTGCTTATTTAACTCTTCGGTCAAATCGATGAGATGCAGCGTTTCCCCAATGCCCCGTATTTTCTCTGCAACGCCTTCCGGCCAGTCGAAGGGGAAGTAAGATGTATAGGCTAACTGGAACCCGATCTCCACAACGGCATATTTAAAGTCATTATACCGCCCTGAGTCATAAAGGTCATTCCCGGCCATCCGGCGCATCCATGCTGCCAAACGCCTGTGCTGATCGTTCAGCACTGAGACAATCTCGGATTTGGCATCCTCTGTCAGCGGTCCTTTTCTACCCAATTCGCTTTGCAGAAGAGCCGCTACCTCAGTCGCCGCAACAACCTTCCTGTCGAACTTATCCTTGCCTCCAGCAACGTGCACGTGAGATCTTACTTCGTCCAAAAGAGTTGCTAGATATTCCATCATCTCTCTAAGACCCAGATCCTGGGCCGTCGCCTCATAAGAATGATCTTTTAGCCACTTTGATTGCTCACTGTATATCTGAGATATCCTCTCAATCCACGGATCAATACGACGTTTGCCGCATTCGTTACCATAGAGCTGTACACGGATCAACACTGAGATCAGCTCAGTAGCAAACTCAGAGTTGCGCTGGTAGCTCGCACCGAAACGTCGATGCTCCGCGATCTCAGTAAGGGCCTCCTGGAAGGTACGCGTCAGCTGTTGCCTGACTATCGCAGGTTGTTCATCGGGAGAGAGTCTATACGCCGCGATTCTTCTGCCTCTAAGATCAAAAGGCAATTCAGCCAAAGCACCGAATGCTGTGTTGTACACTACAATTACATTCTCCTCACCAAGAGATCTCAATGCATACCCAAGCTCAAGCAAGACATTGGGGTTAGGACAGGGTCGACAGTCTTGCGACCTGGTTACGATCGATATATCCGCGACAAAGACAGATGCTGCCTCGATTTTCTTCAGAATAGTAGTAAGAATGTCGGGCGACCCCGGAGTGCCCCTCGTGTCTCTGTCCACCACAGGCTCAACATCGAAGACCTTACTTTTGTATACTGCCTTCGCTGCATTTCGAAGCGCTTCTTCGATGAGCCCACGGTTTGTCTTGCTCGGCAGATCAGACTGCCAAGAATAGAATATGGTTGCTTGCTCTGGCACCTATTCACTCCTGAATAATTATTGGGCTCATGAAGCGATCGAATCCACGGCCTTCTCTGCCAGCACACAGCCCGCGGCCCCGGCGCCGACGATGATGTAGTCGTACATGGAACCTTCCCTCCACGTTCAGTAAGCAGCGGCGACGCCCTCTCTTCAGCTCTGGCCTGAGCCCCCAGCCGTTCCCTGCTCCATGAGGCGACGAAAGATAATCTGCTTGTAATAGTACGCTGTCGTTCTGCCGCCAAATAGCATGGCCAAGCACCCGGGCTGTACGTGAGTTGCCACGGTCTCGGTCCGGTAATACTCCCATCCCTGGTTGGAGTAATAGTTAAGCAGAGTCTGTAGCTGCTGACAGCCAGCCTGGGCCGTCTCAGTCGTGAATGTACCCTGAACGAGCTGGTCAAAAGCCGGCGTCACAAAGTACTCGTAGCGCATAAATCTTTGATCCTAGGTCGTCCGACGTTGATGTGAGCGACCGGCGTGCTACGTGACCCATTCGACAGACACGCCGGCGCGAACCGTATTGTGCACCTCCGCCACCGCATCGGTCTGGCGCAGCAGCTCCGCGATCTCAGAAGCCGAGGCAGGAGAGGATACCAGGGCTCGATAGCGAATGTTGGTCGCCGCGAGACCGATGCCGGGGAATTCCGCGCTCGCCTCGACCTCGACGCTCTCCAGAGGAATCTGGAGGCGCTCGGCTTCGCGATAGAGGTCATTGCAGTAGCAGGTGGCGAGGGCGAGCATGAGGAATTCGCCGCCATTGACGGCCGAGCCCCTGCCAGCCGGCTTCGGAGGAACCAGCAAAGACTGCGAGGTGGCGTTCGTACGTACGACGACCTCATGATTAGAAGCCGAATTTTTGACGATGGCTGAAATTTCCATAGAAGACTCTCCGCTCACGCGGCCCTGGCGAGAAGGTAACATCGCCGGCTCGGGTACTCCACCCCCTCGTACGGCTCGCGCTCCGTATGCTCGATGACGGTGAGATGGGCCCGTTGCAGCGCCTCGACGACATTGCCGGGGACGTGAAAGCGAAACTCCAGAGAGACCGGCGCGCCGAATAGATCGTCGAGGTGGACCACCTGATCGCCGATATGAAACGCCACGAGCGCCAAGCCGCCAGGCACCAGGACCCGCCGCATCTGCTGAAAAATCGCACCGAGCTCGGCGGCTTCGAAATGCACGATGGAATAAAACGACACGATCCCCGCGAGGCTGGCGTCCGCGAAGTCGGGGTGCGTCATGTCATCCACGCGAAGCTCGAGGCCGGGGTTGAGGCTCCTCGCCACCTCGATCATGCCCGGGGAGAGGTCGGTGCCGATCATCTGGACGCCTTGCTCGTGCAGGTACCGGGCGACGTGGCCGGGTCCGCAGCCGAAGTCGGCCACCAGACCCCGCCCGCGCGTCTCTTCGGCGAAACGGTTCAGCAGATGGCGGTCCAGG
>QHVW01000562.1 GCA_003223675.1 Acidobacteriota bacterium | reverse complement strand
AAGGATCAAGGACCGTCCCAGGCCGCGGCCGGTTCGGGGGCCACCCCCGGCGTCCGCGGTGCTATCTTTGGAGCAATTCGGAAGGGGACAAGGCATGAGATCGACTCACCTGAGGATGGGAGGCTGGCTCACGTTCGCGGTATCCGTCGTCCTGCTCGCCGGGCTGGAGGGGTGTGCGACTCCGGGGCCCGTTCAGAAGGCTCCGGCAGCCTCGGGGCCGATCGCCAAGCTGATGGCGCGCCACCATTCCAAGCTGTCTGCGGCGGGGGTCTCCCCCTCGGGCGCGACGGAGGCTCCGGATCTCGTCGCGCTCTACAACAAGGCGATCTACATCTCGGCGGTCTTCCGCGCCGATCGCCAGGTGAGCAATCTGCGGCAGGTGACCGCTCGGAACGTGCCGGTGGTGATGGGCTCGTTCCTCAGTTGTCAGGGGTGCAACTGCCGGAGCCCGGGAGGCTCTGCCCAAGGATGCGACAGCAAATGCTGCCTTGGCGCCGGCACGCGGACGATGCCCTCGGACGTCTGGGTGTCGTTCGGTGACGAGGACGTCTCGTTCTGCGGCAAATTTCCGCGCGAGGATCTGATCCTGCGCATGCAGCAGCTCGTCGGTTTGCCGCCGCAGTTGGGCCAGCCCGTGGATTCGTGGAAGTTCCTCATCGTGAAGGTCACGAGCCCGGACCAGCTCTTCCGGCCGTGCGCCAATCCGGACCCGTCCACGCCCGGACCGTGCCCGGCGGATTTCGTCGCCGGCGTCTCGCTCGAGCGACAGGCGTGGATGGCGGATCAGGCCCTGTTCGCCTGGCAGCTCTACACCGGCGCGCCCTCCACGGGCGGGTATCCCTGGACGCGTCTCGGCTATACCTACAACTGGAATCCGGACGCGAGCTATGTCGGCACCTCGGAATTCGTGATCCCCGACGGCACGCAGGTCCAGGTCTGCGGCGTCGTCTCGGCGACCGATTTCTGCTATTCGGGCAAGCCTCCGGGCTCCTACTGCCCGGGCGGCAATTGATCGATCAAAATACCGAGCTGTTGCATCCGCTGGAGGAGGCCGGAGCGTGAGACCTCCAGGCGCTGCGCCGCGGCGGCGAGATCGCCGTGGCACTGCTCCTGTTCCTGCAGGATCTCCGCCCGGCTGAGGTCGGACGCTTTGCGGACGCCGGGGATCTTCTTCATCTGAAAGTAGAGCGACGGGCGCGAGATGCCGAGCTGCGCGGCGGCGGGCTTGACCTCCCAGGCGTTGTCGCGCAGGGCGGCGAGGATCTCCTCGGCCGGGACCTGGGACGGCACGCGGTAAAGTTTCGCGGGTTTCCGCCGCCGGGCGGGGGCGGACGGCGGTGACGGGAGGGGCTCGCCGGCCGCCTCCGGTTGGGCTTCCACTTCCCGCAGCAGGCGGTCGATCTGGGGTCCGATCTGGACGGTCTCGGAGCGCCGGCTGTCGATGACGATCTGGCGGACGGCGTTGCGGAGCTGCCGCACGTTGCCCGGCCAGTCGTGACGGGTCAGGCGGGCCACGATCGAAGCCGGCAGCCAGGGTGGCGCGGGCCCGGCCGGCAGCAGGCGGCGCTCCTCGCCGATCGCGCTCAGCTCCTGGCGCAGGAAATGGACGAGCAGACGGCCGAAATCGTCGCGCCGCTCGCGCAAGGGTGGGATCACGATCTGGTAGCCCGCGAGACGGTGGAGGAGGGGGGCCCGGAAGCGCCCGTCCTCGATCGCTCGCTCGAGGTTGACGTCGGTCGCCGCGAGCAGGCGGACGTCCACCTTCTGCGCCGTCGGGCTGCCGATGCGCTGCGCCTCGCCGGTTTCGAGCACCCGCAGCAGAATCACCTGCACCTCGGCCGGCGCCTCTCCGATCTCGTCGAGGAACAGGGTGCCGCCGTCCGCGCGCTGGAAATAGCCGGCCTGGTCGTGCACGGCGCCCGTGAAGGCGCCACGCACGGCGCCGAACAGCTCCGAGGGGGCGAGGCTCGGCGGGATGGCCCCCATGTTGATGCACAGGCAGGGCTGCCCGCGGCGCCGGCTGGCGACATGGATGGCGCGGGCCACGAGCTCCTTGCCGGTGCCGGTCTCGCCGCGGATCAGCACCGGCACGTCGAGATCGGCGACGTGACGGATCTCGTTGCGCAGCCGCAGGATGCCCTCGTTCTCACCGATCAGCTCGGGATAGCCGGGGGCCAGGCCGGGGATCTCGGGCAGCTCGTGCAACAGGAGCACGATGCGCTCGGCGAGCTCCAGGACTACGCCGCGCCGCAGCTCCTCGGCCGTGAGATCGCGCTGGTCGGGGATCGAGGCGCCGTCCGCGGCGACGCGGATCCTGCTCTCGCCGATCAACAGCCGCACGGTGGCGGTCTCCGGGTCCCGCCGCAGGCGCCACGGGGTGCGGCTCAGGTAGTGGTCTCCCAGCGGGAGCGGCTGGCCCTGGACGGGCGCCTTGAAGAAGTCGGGAGCCGACCGCGAGATCAGGGCTTCGCCTCCCCACAGGAGCTCGGGGAGCCGGGCGCATTCGCCGACGCGGGACAGGTCGGGGTGATAGAGGATGGTGAGCGCCGGCACGCGGGTCCGGGAACGTTGCCGTCGCTCCCGTGGCAGCGGCGGGAGCGGAGAGGTCTGGGCCGTCGGGTACTGCGTCTCCGAGGACATTTTTCAGATTATTGTAACAAAAAAAAAGCCGCCCCGGCGGCGGACCGCCGGGGCCGGGGGGGAGAGGCACCAACAGAGCTAGTTGAGCGGGCAGGTCAGGTTGTTGTCGGCGTCGAGCGCCGAGGCGAGGCTGAGGATGGTGTTGCGGTCGCGGCTGGTGAGCGCGGTGTTGACCTGGCTGATCACCGCGGCTTGGGTGAGCGGGAAGCTCACATGGGGGTGGGCCGCGTTGAGCAGCGCGGCCGTGCCGGCGCGGAGCAGGTTGCCTGCCGCGCCGTTGAGGTCGGAGCCACCCTGGAAGGAGAGCGAGTCGAGGAGGGAGGCACTGCCGAGACCCGGGTAGCCGGAGGCCGCGCTGAAGACGCTCTGTACGGACTGGTAGGTCGTGTAGGGGGTCGCCGTCCAGGAGGCGGCGTGATTTTTCCAATATCCCGGCGAGCACCCCTGATTTCCAGTCGGCGGCGCATCGCCGTAGTAGTGGCTGGGATCGGAGGAGGTGACGGCCGATCCGGTGGGCGGATTGGCGGTGACGGTGCCGATGTTCTCGTACTGTCCGGCGGTGGCGGTGCCGTTGCCGGAGCAGTGCATGACCTCGCCGATGGCCAGGGTGCTCTTGGGGCAGGAGACGGCCACGCCGCGGTTGTCGGTGACGTGGACGCTGCTGAGGGCCGTCTGGCCGGAGTTGGTCACCACGTAGTCCCAGGCGACCGGAGAGCCGACCTGGATGTGGGGCCCGGGCGCCGTGTCGGCGTCGTCGCCGTTGGTGTACTTCTTGATCTTGATGCAGGGCGTCGCCGGCGCATCACCGTAGTAGTGGCTGGGATCGGAGGAGGTGACGGCCGATCCGGTGGGCGGATTGGCGGTGACGGTGCCGATGTTCTCGTACTGTCCCGCGGTGGCGGTGCCGCTGCCGGAGCAGTGCATGGTCTCGCCGATCGCCAGGGTGCTCTTGGGGCAGGAGACGGCCACGCCGCGGTTGTCGGTGACGTGGACACTGCTGAGGGCCGTCTGGCCGGAGTTGGTCACCTTGTAGTCCCAGGCCACCGGAGAGCCGACCTGGATGTGGGGCCCGGGCGCCGTGTCGGCGTCGTCGC
>QHVW01000561.1 GCA_003223675.1 Acidobacteriota bacterium | reverse complement strand
GCCATCAACACGGCGCTGCTCAGCAGCAGCATGACCGCGTGTGCGACCGCCGCGAGCACCACGGTGAGGAGCGGCAGGATCACGAACGGCACCGTCGTTTTCGACAGCACCGTGGCCAGATCCGAGACGGGCAGGGACTTCCAGAAGAGGATGCTGCGGTCGCGGCGCTCGCTTTGCAGCGCCTCCAGGCAATAGAAGAGGCTGACCACGAAGGTGGTGGCCATGAGGAGCAGCGAGGCTATCATGTAGTGATCGGTGAGGGCCGCATGCTGCGCCGCTGGGGCGAGACCGGCGACCTTGCCCATCTTCGCCGGCATCTGGAACGCGCCGGGGACGGCGCCGAGCAGGAGGAGGCCGGTGACGGCGAACGGCGCGAGGTAGATCCAGCGGCTCTCCCAGAGCTCGCGGCGCAGCAGCCAGGCGAAGCGGCGCACCGCGGGGATCTCCGCGGGCGCCGTCTGCAGGGCTGCGGGCTCCGGGGTCACCGCGCCGCTCCTTGCGCCTGGCCGCCCACGACCGCGACGAACAGGTCGGCGATGCTGGGTGTCCGCACCTCCCCCAGGGCCGCGAGGCGTTCCCCGTGGCCGCCGTCGAACAGCATGATGCTCCTGCCGACCGCCTGCCGCTCATGGATCGGCCCCAGCGCCCGCGCCGCCGCGATCTGCTCGGGCCGCACGGCGACCTCGCGGTACCTCTCCTCCAGCGCTTCGGTGCCGATCTCGAGCACCACGCGCCCGCGGTCGAGGAACAACACGTCCGTCAGCACATGCTCGATCTCCTCGACCTGGTGGGTGGCCACGACGAGGGTGCGGCTCTTGTCGTAGTAGTCCCCGAGAAGGGTGTCGTAAAACTGCTTTCTGAACAGGAGGTCGAGGCCGAGCGTCGGCTCGTCGAGCACCAGCAGGCGCGCGTCGATCGCCATCACCAGCGCGAGGTGGAGCTGGGTGACCATGCCCTTGGAGAGCTCGCGCACCTTGTGGGTGGGGCGGATGGTGGTCCTCTCCAGAAACCGCTCGGCCCTGGCGCGGTCGAAGCGCGGGTGGACGCCGGCCGTGTAGGCGAGGAGCTGCGCGACGCGAATCCAGCGCGGCAACACGGCGACGTCGGTGATGCAGGCGACGTCGCGCATGAGGCGGTCGCGCTCGCGCCAGGGGTCGCGGCCGAGCACGCGCAGCTCGCCCTCGTAGGGGGTGAGGCCGAGGAGGGCGTTGAGCGCCGTCGTCTTGCCGGCGCCGTTGGGGCCGATGAGGCCGAGGATGCGGCCCTCCTCGACGCGCAGGTCGACGCCGTCGAGGGCGACGTTGCCGCCGTACGCCTTGCGCAGGCCGCGGGCTTCGATCACGGCCATGGGCTCAGCGCTCCTCCTCGGGCTCGGCGTCCTCGGCGAGCAGCTCCTTGACGTCGAGGCCCAGGCGGCGGATGGTGTCGCGGATCGACGGCCACTCCTCGCTCAGGAACTTCCGCCGCTCGGCCTTGAGCAGCAGCCGGCGCGCGCCGAGGTTGACGAACATGCCGCGGCCGCGCCGGCTCTCGACGAGGCCCTCGTCGACGAGCTCCTGATAGCTCTTGAGGACCGTGAGCGGGTTGACCCGGTACTCGGCGGCGACGGTGCGCACCGACGGCAGCGGATCGCCTTCGGCGAGGATGCCGTCGAGGATCATCGCCACCACGCGGTCGCGCAACTGCCGGTAGATCGGGCGAGAGTCGTTCCACTCACGGTCCATCCCGGGCTCTAGTCTATGCCGCCGTCACTGCACGCGCCGGAGATCGAAGCGCGCGTGGACGTGCTTGTCGCCGGGCAAGTGGAACGTCCACTCCTCGACGTGATGGTCGGCGTCGACCATCGTGAAGGCCACATCGTGCATGTGACCATACTTTATCGGGCCGGCGGCGTCGAGGAATTCGAAAGCGACCGTCTTGCCGTCGGCCGACGGTTTGGCCACCATGCGCGGCCGGTTGCCGGCGTCGCAGTAGTGGGTGAGGAGCAGGCGGCCTTCGTCAAGGTAGAGCATGGTGATCGGATCGTCGGGGCGGCCCTCCATCTTCATCTCGTGCATGAGAGCGTTTCCCCTGGAGGTGACGCGCAGCCAGACCTTGGCGTTGGCGCCCTCGGGGAGCTCGGCGACTTTGGGATCGGTGGTCAACCGGCCCTCCCAGGCGCCCTCGAGGGTCTTGAGGCTGGTGAAGGCGGCCTTGGCGTCGGGTGGGGCCTGGGCCAAGGCGGGGGTGGCCAGGCAGAGGGCGGCGGCGAGCAGGAGGCGGAGGCGCAAGGGGTTCATGGGGATCTCCTCGAAATGAGTGTTGGTGTCGTCTTCTCTTGCGGATCAGGGAGCTCCTCGATCGGGTGGCCAGTCCAGCCGAGCGGCGCCTGATCTCTGGTGATATAGTTGACTACAACACTAGGTCGATGTCAAGAGGGGTTTGGCCGCGGAGCTCGAAACAGTGCCCGGAGCTGCCGTGCGAGGTGCCGCCCCTTCGCGGCTGAGGGAGAGGGTGGTGGGCCCGTCGCGGTTCCGAGTGGATGGGGCGGTAAGCCCTACGCGCTGGGGCCTTTCGATCGCAGCCTCGAGGCCGCGATCAGGGCCAGGGCGCAGGCGAGCAGCCCCAGGGCCAGGGGCGAGAGCGTGGGGAGCTCGGTCAGCTCCTGCGACTCGAAGGAGATGGCGCCGCTGAACGGAGTCCAGCCGGTGTCTCTGCGGAAGATTCCCACACCCCCCGCGCCGCCGTCCGCATAGTTGGCGGCCGTCTGGGTGTTCCAGTACGCGGTGTCCGGAAACGGATTGCTCCCCACCGTGGGCGGCTGGGTGGACAGACCGAAGTTCAGGGAGACGTAGGGCCCCGGAGCTCCGATGGGCGCATACCCCCAGGTCTGGGTGTTGAACGCCAGGCCATAGATGAGCTGGCTCGGCACGACCGTGCCCGTGAAATCGAACGTGACGGTGAACGCCAGCCCGCTATAGCAGTTGCCGTCGCTGGCCCGCCAGCCCGTCCCTCCGGGACAGGTCGGGTCGGCCGGCGGCCGCCACGGGATGGCGAACGTCTGCGTCCGGGTGGCGATCAGCGCGCCGGGAGCCGGATTCGCCCCGCTGTTGTCCACGGTGTAGAGATTGAGGGTGAGCGGATGATTCCACGTCGGGCCGGTGGAGCCGGGAAACGACGGCCAATCCGAGGCCAGGGCCCAATCGCTCATCACCAGCGTCACGTGCTTCAGCACGCGGTCCGTACCGCCGAGCTGGATCAGATCGCCGAACTCGGACGTCTGGGTCGCCTGATACCCCAGGCTCGGCACGTTCGGGGGAAGCGGGGCGGGAATGCTGGTGTAGATCGTCGAGGCGCCTGCGGCGAGGGGAGAGCCGGCGATCAGGAGAGCGAGCCTGAGCGCCGTCAAGCCTTTGCATCGTGCACCACGGCTCAGCTCGGTCGACATGAGGGCTCCTTCCAGGTGTCAGAGCTCAAGGGATGGGCGATTGCGTCTCGGTTTCGCCTCCCCACAGTACCATGGCCCCGATGCCCGAAGGCAGCCGGCCATAAGGCACCTGACCAGTAGGCCTTGAGGTCTCCACCTTGGAGCAGCGCCTGCGCGACTTGGAAGGGGGAACAGGGATAGCCCAGTATTTCAGAGCCGGCGGTGGGTCTTCTGGAACCAGCCATGGCTCGTGAGCCGTCAGGGCTCCTGGCGTTTGGGGGCCACCGCCAGCAGGAGGACCTCTTCGAGCTCCTGGAGGGCACCGTTCAACTGTTGATGGATGTTGGTGATCCGTACCCGGATCGCGCTCTCCGGATCGATCCTTCCTGGAGAGGAAGGCTCATCGCCGGGCTCCTGGATGGCGTCGACAGCCTGGGGCCGCTCCTCCTCTCTTGCGACCCGTTGGTTCCTATGCTCCCAGATGACCTCTTCAAAGCGCTCGGGGGTGCAACCCAGCCCGCGGGCGATCTGCTCGAACCGCTCTTGGGTGCGCGGCCCCTGCTTCCCCGCCTCATAGAGGCTCCAGGTCGATGGATCGATATCCGCCTTCTCGGCGACCTCCTTCTGAGAGCGAGTCCCCCTCAACTGCTTGATCGCGCTGGCAAGGTCCCTGCGATCTCTCATGAGAGAAATAATAGGGCCGAGCGTGGTGCAAAGCAATCCAAACTCAACACCATCAATAGGTTACGTGGTGAGCGAAAAAATCTTTCCTCAACGTCATGAGAGAGGTGAGGGATGACGCTCACCCTCAAGAAGCGCCCTGGGGCGCCGTGATCTTGAAGCTCGGCATCAACCCCGAAAGGCGTTATTTTTGTTCGATCGAAAAGATGCGTCCCCGGGCCTATAGATGTAAGGCTTGGATCAGGGCCGACAGTGCGGCCCGGCTGGGTTCCCAGCCCGCCACGAAGTGGCGACATCTGAGTAGCCTGGGGCGTCAGCCCCAGGTCTGGAGGCAATTTCCCACCCCATCAGCCCCGAAGGGGCGGCACCCAACGCCTCATCCTGCAATATCTTCCTCCTCAACAGAATCAACCGTCCCGTCCGGATGATACCGGCGGCGTTTCCCGTCCGCCCACAGGAGG
>QHVW01000560.1 GCA_003223675.1 Acidobacteriota bacterium | reverse complement strand
CTCGATCCCAAGTCGATCGGCCCGGTCGAGGTGCTCGCCCGGGTGGCGCGCCATCTCGATGCCTCGCTGCTCCAGGCGACCGTGCTCAACACCCTGCTGGAGAAGGGGATGGCCGCCGCCGACTTCCACGAGGCGGCGCGCGGCGCGCTGGAGACGCTGGGCCAGCTCGTCGACGCCCAGTTCCTCGCCGTGGCCATGGCGGAGCTCGACGCGGGGATGGTCCAGATCCTCCTCCAGGACCCGGTCCGCCCGGCCGACGTCGAGATGCTGAGCGATTTCCTCTCCAAGGCGGTCTGCCAGGCGCCGGGGACGCCGGTCGAGGTGCGCATCGGCGGCGAGCGGGGGGGTGTCGCGGTCGATCTCGAACGGGCCGTCTGGCTGCCGCTGCCCGTGCGCGACGCCACCGGCGTGCTCACCTTTCTCCCCCGCGATCCCCATGAGTTCGCCGCCGCGGCCACGGACGAGCTGATCGAGGCCCTGCTCAGCCATCTCGCGCTGGTGCTCGACAACGCCCGCCTGTCGCAGCGGCTGCACGAGCTGTCGACGACCGACGGCCTCACCCGGCAGCTCAACCACCGGGTGATCTACGACCGCCTGACCGAGGAGCTCGACCGCGCGCGCCGCTACAAGTACCCTCTGAGCGTGGTGCTCTGCGATTTCGATTGCTTCAAGGAGATCAACGACACCCACGGCCACCTGGCCGGCGACGCCGTGCTGCGCGAGGGGGCGGCCGTGCTGCGCCACTGCCTGCGCAGCACCGACCTGCTGGGGCGCTACGGCGGCGAGGAGTTCCTGGCCGTGCTGCCGCAGGTCGACCTGGGAGCGGCGCGCCTGGCCGCCGAGCGGCTGCGGCAGGGTCTGGAGAGCACCCCCGTGCGGCTGCCGGACGGCGGCAAGATCCACATCACCGCCTCCTTCGGCGTGGCGGACCGCGACGAGATCTCCGGCGGCACGGGGAGCGACCTGCTGGTCTCACTCGCCGACCGCCGCCTGTACGAGGCCAAGGCCGCCGGCCGCAACCGGGTCCGCCCATGACCCAGCCCGTGTCCACCCCGCTGCAGCAGCTCGTCGTCCTCATCCGCGAGGCCACGGGCAACGTCATCCCCGCCGCGCGCCTGGGCTCCCTGGAGGAGGTGGCGCAGCGGCGGGCGCAGGTGACGGTCCGCGGCGGCCTCGACGAGTACGTGCGGGCCCTGGCGGCCCACCAGCTCGACGGGGAGTGGGGGACGCTGGTCTCGCTGGTGACCATCAAGGAGTCGTATTTCTTCCGCGCGCCGCAGCAGTTCGACGTCATCGTCAAGCAGGTGCTCCCCGCGCTGGTGCGGGCCCGCGCCGGCCCGCGCCACCTGCGGATCTGGTCCGCGGCCTGCGCGCGGGGAGAGGAGCCGGCGACCCTGGCCATGCTGCTGGCCGAGGAGCCGTCGCTCTCCGGCTGGAGCTGGACCATCGTGGCGACCGATCTCGACGAAGAAGCTCTCGCCGGAGCCCGGCTGGGGCTCTACGGCGAGCGGGCGGTGGCGCAGGTGCCGCCGGATCTCCTGGAGCGCTGGTTCAAGCGCCGGGGCAAGCTCTTCGAGCTCGACGCGACCTTGCGCTCGCGCATCTCCTATCAGATCCTCAACCTCGCCCACGCGCCGTACGCGCTGCCGTTCGCCGAGCTCGACCTGGTGCTGATGCGCAACGTCCTGATCTATTTCCGCCGGCCGCTCCAGCGCTGGGTGGTCTCGCAGGTGGCGAAGCTGCTGGCGCCCGAGGGCTATCTCTTCCTCGGCGCCTCGGAGACGCTCTGGCAGATCCAGGACGAGCTCGAATCGGTGGACCTCGGCCCCTGCTTCGCCTACCGTCACCGGAAATCCCAGCCCGCCGCGGCGCCCGCGCCGGCGCCCCCGAAGCGGTCCCACCGCCGGCCCACGCCACCGCCCGCGCCGCCGGCCGAAGAGCGCCCCCGCTGGACCGACCAGAACCCGCGCGACTGGAGCGTCTCCCGGGCCGCCACCGCGGTGGCACCCGCGCCGGAGCCGCCGCCCGCCGCGCCGGCCGGCGGCGTCCAGGAGCGCCTCCTCGCCGCCGCCCGCGATCTTTCGGAGAACCGCGTCGAGGACGCCCGCCGCATCCTGGAAGGAGCCCTGGCGGCCGACCCTTCCGAGCCCGCGACGCATGCGCTGGAAGGCTTCCTCCACGACCTCTGCGGCCGCACGGAGGAGGCCGTGGGCTCCTACCGCGCCGCGCTCTACCTCGATCCCGCCCTCTTCCAGCCGCGCGTCCTGCTGGCCGACTGCCTGCTGCGCCTGGGCAAGCGCGACCTCGCCGAGCACCAGTTCCGCGAGGTGCTCACCCTGCTCACGAGCGGCCGGGAGAAGGCGCTCGCCCTCTTCGAGGGATTGCCCCTGCCGGACCGCGAGCGGGCGGGGCGGCGGTGCCGGCAGGTGCTGAAAGGGGGGTAGGCCGACCGGTGATTCATCGCCGGGCGTTGCCTTCTCTCCAGGCTCTCCTTACACTCTGCACATCCATGACGAGCTCCCGCAACGACTGGACGCGGGATCTGAACGCTTCGACCGAAGCCAGCGCTCCATTGCAGGTGCCTCCCCTGGAGCTGCGGGTCCCGGCGCTCACCATTCTGGCGCACCCGAATCCTGGGCGCGTGGGGGAGCGCGTCCTGCTGCCGGCCCTGGCCTCGGGACGCACGGTTCCACTGTCGCGCCTCTCGCCCCTGTTCGCGCAGCCGGGCGACGCGGCCCCACGCCCGCTCGCCGATCCTCATCTGAGCCGGCGGCCGTTGTCTCTCACCCCGGGAGAGCAGAAGGGCTCGGTCCGGCTCGACCAGGCGGCCGGCGGCGGCCGGGTCGATCTCCTCGGAGCCCGTGCGGCGGACGCGATCTCGGCCGCCGAGATCGCGCGCGGCGTCGTCCTCCTGCTCGCCCATCGCGTGGCCCTGCTCCTCCACCTCCTGCCGCCTGCGCTGCCCCGCGAGCCCGCGCGTTTCGGCCTGCTCGGCGACAGCGCCTCCCTGGTCCTCCTGTGCCGCGAGATCCGGCGGGTCTCCGTGGTCGCCACGCCGGTCCTGCTGCGCGGTGAGACCGGCACCGGCAAGGAGCTCGTGGCGCGCGCCGTCCATACCGCCGGACCGCGCCGGGACCGCCCCTATCTGGCGCTCAACCTGGGCGCGGTCCCGCCGGCGCTCGCCGCCGCGGAGCTCTTCGGCGCGGCGCGCGGCGCCTTCACCGGGGCCGACCGGCGGCGGGCGGGCCACTTCGAGCGCGCCGACGCCGGCACCCTCTTCCTGGACGAGGTCGGCGAGGCGTCGCCGGAGGTGCAGGTCCTCCTGCTGCGCGCGCTGGAGAGCGGTGAGATCCAGCCGGTCGGGTCCGAAGAGCCTCGGCGCGTCGACGTGCGGGTCGTGGCCGCCACCGACGCCGACCTCGAGACCGCCGTCGCCCAGGGGCGGTTCCGGGCGCCGCTGCTGCATCGCCTGCGCGGCTTCGAGATCCGGCTGCCGACCCTGCGCGAGCGCCGGGACGACGTCGGCCGCCTGCTCCTGGCGTTCCTGCGGCAGGAGCTGGCGGCCATGGACCGCGCCCACCTCCTGGACGATCCCGGCCCGCACGGCCGGCCCTGGCTGCCGGCGGGGCTCGTGGCGCGCCTGGCCGACCATGACTGGCCCGGCAACGTGCGCGAGCTGCGCAACGTCGCGCGCCACCTCGCCGTGGGCTGCCGCGACGCCGATCAGGCCGAGCTCTCCGACTCCATCGAGCGGTCGCTCGCCCCGGCTCCTTCCGGAGAGCGCCCCGCGGAGCCCGTGGAGAGCGAACGGCTGCCGTCCCGGAGCCGGACCGCCTACCGGCCGATCACGGAGATCACGGACGACGAGCTGATGGCGGTCCTGCGCGCCAGCCGCTGGAACCTCGCGGAAGCGGCCGGACGCCTGCGCGTCTCGCGCACCTCCCTCTACGCCCTGGTGGCGCGCCACGGGGGGATCCGCAAGGCCGCGGATCTGAGCCGCGAGGAGATCGCCGCGGCCCTGGAGCGCTCCGGCGGCGACCTCGAAGCCGCCGCCGACGCGCTCGGCGTCTCGCCGCACGGCCTCAAGATCCGGCGGACCGAGCTGGGAAGCGATTAAACCCCAATATAAAGAATAAGTTGATTCCGTGGGCGGCGCGGTAGACCGTCTGCGAGCTATGGACGGTAGGACGGTACCGCCCGACGAAGGGGGGAGACCGTCCGGACGGTCGATTTACGGGCGCCGCAGGGAATTCTCCGCTCGAATTTGCCCTGGCATGTCTCTTGCTTTTTTAGGTCTCACCGGGCAGAAAACAGTGAACGCAGCGTTCAACCCTTTAACCACGTTTTCTCAAGGAGACGACAAATGGGCACTCTCAAGCAGGCAGTCGAAGGGACAACCTCGGAGGTTGCACCTGGAACGCTCACGGTTTTTACGAATAGCGGTTCGCCAGCCTCTTGCGCGTCGGCAACAGTAACCGTCACTGCCGGTTACAAGATTCTGGGAGGAGGCGCAAGTGTTAGCGAGACGTCAGGATTCCTCGGGAATATACCGACCCAGAAACGGTTATGTCTATGCTATCGCGATCTATGATCCTAACGACCTCTGGGATGTTCAAATCTTCAGCTCTACAAGCCCCGAGCCGGGACAACATCACCCGACGGCCACTGTCACTATACCTCCAGCTTACACTCTAACGGGTGGCGGAGCCCAAGCGAATTTTAGTTTTCAAGGACAATTCCTACGCAATGTTGCCCGGTCGTGGCATCTGGTAGTACTACCTCCAGTTCTTGGCTGGCCTCAAGTCAAGATCATCTCATAGAAGATCCAGGGACTGTTACCGCTTATGCAATCGGCATTCGGCCTATAGTGAACAACAACAGCGGACAGGCGACGAACTATATAACTGTGGATGTATCAACTACAGCTGTGCCGCATCCCTCCGAGGACGTGGATGTACAGCAGGGCTACGGGATGGTCTGCGGCGGGGTCTCGGTAACGGAAAATGGGGTGGGCAACCTGATTACTGCTTCCTATCCCGATTACAGCAACGGGAACCAATGGCAGGGGAATTCACAGGACCAGCAGCAAAGCGATCCCGAGATTCTAACGGTCTACGCAATCGGGCTGCAGCTTACCTAAACCTTAGCTGGTGAGGTTGCAAGCCCACTCCGGTTGAGCTAGCGGCGATCGGGTTTGCTGCTTTCGGTTGGCAGGTGAGCGCCTACCACTCGGAGCGGCGACCTGATCCCGCCGGGGAGCCGGCCGTCTGGGTGATCGGCAGCGACGGCAAAGGCCTTGTGAAGCTGACCTTCAACACGGATGATTCGATTTCCCATCCCGAGTGGTCGCGGCAGCAGGACCGGATCTGCTTCGATGGGCAAGGGGATCGGAGTCATTCCCTACCCGCCGCCCTCGGGCGACGTGGGTTGATCCAAGGGCCCCTGGGACGCCGGCGGTCCCAGGGGGGCGCTCCGCGCCGGCTTCTGGTACCCTGGTCTCGTATGGCCACCGTCCGCCCCCCCGCCGTCGCCGGCACGTTCTACCCCGACGATCCCCGCGAGCTGACCGCCATGGTCGAGGGCTTCCTGCGCGACGGGGCTCCGCGAGAGGACCGGCGGGCTCCCAAGGCGATCATCGCGCCCCACGCGGGCTACATCTACTCGGGGTCGATCGCCGGCAGCGCGTTCCGGGCGATCGCCGCCGCGGCGGACACCATCGAGCGGGTGGTGCTGGTGGGGCCGGCCCACTTCGTGCCGATCCGTGGGCTGGCGCTGCCGGGCGACCCGTGGTTCGCCACCCCTCTCGGCGAGGTGGCGGTGGAGCCCGAGGGGGCCCAGGCCTCCATCCGGCTGCCGCAGGTGCGGCTGATCCCCGAGGCGCACGCGCGCGAGCACTCGCTGGAGGTGGAGATCCCCTTCCTCCAGGTCCTGCTCG
>QHVW01000559.1 GCA_003223675.1 Acidobacteriota bacterium | reverse complement strand
TCGAGGAGCAGACGCCCCGGGTGGAGCGCGAGCAGCGCGGAGCGGCCAGGGACCTTGAGGATCTCCTGTCTCTATCCCAGGAGGAGCGCGTGCAGCGGGTGGAGCGTGCCCGCAATCGCTTCCGGAGCGCTACGCTCGTCCGGCTCCTTGTGGGTGAAAGCCGCAAACGGGTCCATGAGAGCGCGGAGGAGGCCCTCCACCTCGCGGCGCTTGCACGGCTGGTGGCTCACCGGAATCCCCGGATGCCACACTGCTTTGACCTGATCGCACTCGCAACGGCCCATATGGCCAACGCCTCCCGGGCTGGCGGTAACCTTCGGGAGGCCGAAGACCACTACAGTCATGCCCGCTACGTGATCACGCATCACGGAGTCACCGATACCGAGATCCTCGCCCGGGTGGACCATCTGGAAGGCTCTCTCCGTATGGACCAGCGGCAGTTTGAGCGGGCGGAGGAACTTCTGACCCGCGCCGCAATGCTCTACCGGGTCAGCGGGGACAAGGTCGAAACGGTGCGGGTGCTGGTCACCCTTGGAGCCCTGTACTTCTTCCGAGGAGACACCGCTCCCGCCATCGAGGCCACGACAGCGGCGCTCAAAGGGCTCCACGACAGCTACGAGCCGCGGCTCTACCTCTGTGCCCGCTACAACCTGGCGCGCTATCTCACGGAAGACGGGCAGTACCTCGAAGCTTCGGACATGCTCGCGGTGGATGAGGATCTCTATCGCGAGTTCCCGGAGCCGTGGACACAGCTCCGGCTCGGGTGGCTTCGCGGGAAGATCGCCGCCGGCCTCGGCCAGAGCGATGAGGCGGAACGGATCTTTCTGGAGGTCCGGGATGGGTTCATTGCCCAGGGCATCGGCTACGACGCGGCGATGGTGTCGATCGAAGATTTAGCCTTGCTCTACCTCCGCGAGGGACGAGTCGAGGACGTGAAGCGGCTGGCCGAAGAGATCTATCCCATCTTTACGGCGCAGGACGTTCATCGGGAGGCTGTAGCAGCGTTGATGCTCTTCCAGGAGGCCGCCCGCCAGGAACAACTGACGGTCAAAGCGGTACGCGAGCTTGTGAAGTACCTCAATGAGGCCCGCACCGATCCGTCCCTTCGCTTCCAGCGGGAAGAGCCCTCGTGATCCCGGCCTCGCATCCTGCCAGGCTCAAACCAGGGCGAGCCGGACGATCGTAGCCTCACAGGCTGGATAATCCAGCCTGCCAGGCTACGATCGTCCGGCCTTTTAGCTTCCGGTATTCAACGTAAAGTGCAATAAGAGCCTCCAACAAAACCCGGCCTGACGGGCCGGCGGAGTAGACAGGCCGAACCGCCGCGCAGAGCTCTCGCGACCTTTCAGGCCGCCTCTGGTTTGCTGCGCTGCCGACCCAGTGCATCGGCCTGCGGCCCTGGGCTGGGCTCTGCCGGCCTGTCAGGCCGGGTTTGTCAGGGGCTCCAAGCCAGATCCGGCCCCGACTATCAAATTCTTGCTCTCTTGGCGCCCGGCGAGCGATTTGTGTCCCGCTGGACAGGGTTGCCCGCACCCTGGGGAAACATCGGGACCTCCATCCGCCAGACCGGGCGCCAGGTGCCTGGACGGGCTCCTCGCATTCGATGGAGAAACGGAATTCCGCTCTCCGTCATGAGGGGTGAAGCCGAAGGAAGTGAGCACCCCCGCCGTGGTGGTGGACCGTCGTCTGGACGCAGTCCATTCGAATTGGAGGGATTTCTTATGTTGAGGCACCGTTGGACGGCTCTGGTTGGTCTGTGGCTTTTCTGCGCGCTGTCTTCTCATGCCCTGGGACAGACACTCGCGTTCCTGGATGAGAATGGAGCCCCCACTTCAACCTACGTGGAGAAGACGCGGGTCTACGTGCAGGTCACGGACCCGGCCGCGAACGTGTCGCCGGACAAGGACATGATCGAGGTGCGGCTCTCCACGGCGCTCGGCGGCGACGTGGAGCTGGTGACTCTGACCGAGACCGGAGCGGCGACCGGGATCTTCCGCGGCGACGTCGCTCTCGGTCAGAAGGCGGGCGCGCTGCAGTTGGGAGTCCTGGAGACGGACGTGGTCCATGCTCCACCGTACGGCCGGGACACGATCAGCGCCGACTACGACAACGGAGCCGCCACCGCCACGGCCTCTCTCGTGAGACGATCTTCATCCGGGTGGTGGCGCCGCTGAGGAATACCAGTCCCTATGGCGCGGACCAGATCTCGTTCCAGCTCACGGTGGGCAACGGGAGCGACGCCGAGTGGATCTACCTTTGGGAAACGGGCTCGGATACGGGAGTGTTCGAAACCTCGCTCCTTACCACGGGGAATCCACCGGTTCAAGGTGACGGCGTCCTGGAGGCGGCCCAGGGCCAGGCGGTCCAGGCGATCGTCTGGGACTCTGACGTGCCCACCTTCTCGCAGGCCGACGCCACCATGGCGGCGAGCAGCGTCGAGCTGATCGACGCGCAGGGAAAGCCTGCTCTGTTCTATCTGGAATCGACCCGGGCGTACGTGCGCGTCCGGGACACCGCCGCGGATCTCAACCCGTCGGTCCGGGACACGACGACGGTGCAGATGACGGCCGATCTCGCCGGCGATCAGGAGACGGTCACGCTCCAGGAGACGGGGACGAGCACCGGGGTCTTCGAGGGCTCGGTCCCGCTGCGGCGCGGCCCGGGCGTGCCGGGCAACGGCTCCCTGGAGACCACCGCGACCAGCGGCGCTCCCTACCGGTTCGACACCATCCACGCCGTCCACGCGGACGGGGCCGGAAATTCGACGGACGCGGTGGACACGATCGGATCGATCACTCTATTTCTCGACGGCTATGGAAACGAGGTGACTTCCTACGTCGCGGGCGCGCGGGTCTACCTGCGGGTGGAAGATCACAATTTCGACGATCCCTCGCGGTTCGACACGGTGACCGTGACGGTGCAGTCGCCGGGCTCGGGAGACGCGGAAACGATCAGGCTGGTGGAGACCGGGCCGGGCACGGGGATTTTCGAGGGATCGATTCCCACGCGGACGAGCGCCTCGGGCTCCGGAGACGGCGTCCTCGCCGTGCAGCCCGGTCAGACGATCCTCGCTCAGCACGTGGACGCCAACAACGTCCTGGCCTCGGGCGCGCAGGCGGCGGTCCAAGCTTCGGATATCCATTTCATCGA
The DNA here is from genome assembly GCA_003223675.1 of Acidobacteriota bacterium. Taxonomy (GTDB): domain Bacteria; phylum Acidobacteriota; class Thermoanaerobaculia; order Multivoradales; family UBA5704; genus DATARR01. The sequence continues at coordinate 3,587 of QHVW01000559.1, read as the reverse complement.
CGACGCCGGCCGGCCCACGGCCGAGGTCCTGCTGAACGGCACCGCGCGGGTGCGGGTGGTCTCACCCGCGGACAATCACAGCTCCACGGCCGTGGAGACGCTGACCGTTCAGGTGAGCAGCCGCTACAAGCTCGACGTCGAGACCGTGACGCTCACCGAGACCGGCCGGGACACCGGAGTCTTCGAGGGCGCGATCTCGCTGCTCTCCACGCAGGGCAACGCGATCCCCGGCAACGGCGTGCTCGAAACGAAGTACAGCGGCTACTTCGACCCGAATCCGGAGGAGCTGACGGCGCTCTTCGGCGGCTACTCGGCCACCGCGCAGGTCATCGCCTCGCGGATCGTCTTCATCGACGACCTCGGGCGGGAGACGGCCACCTTCCCGGTCGGCACCAACGTCGGCGTGCGGGTGATCGAGCCGGCCTCGAACAATCCCGGGTGGTACGATCTGCTCAACAACGTCGAGCTCCGCGTCCAGGGTGGGAGCACGTACTACCTGAACCTGAACGAGACCGGGAAGGATACGGGGGTGTTCGAAGGGCGGATCCCGAGCTCGTCGAGCGGCTCCTCCGGGATCCCCGCGGCCCCGGGCACGATCATCAAGGCCGTTCGCACTGATCCCTTCACGTTCCAGATGGTCACGGCGCAGGCGACGTTCACCGGCGGCCGCGTGCTCTTCGTGGACGCTCAGGGCCAACCGGCCAGCGTCTTCCTGGAATCGACGCGGACCTACGTGCGGGTGGTGGACCCCGGAGCGAATCACAACGGCGCGGTCGCCGAGTCGGTGACCGTACAGATCACCACGGCCATCTGGTCCGATCAGGAGAGCCTCACGCTTCAGGAGACGGGGCCCAACACCGGCGTCTTCGAAGGCTCGATCCCGATGCGGATCACGGGACCGACCGTGCTGGGAAACGGCATCCTGGAAACCGGGGCGGGCAACGGTCCGCCCGTTCATTACGACACGCTGGAGGCCAGCTATACGGATTCAGGCGGCCTGCCTGAGACCGCCACCGCTTCGACGCTCGGCTATCGCGTCTGGTTCCTCGACGCCGCGGGCAACGTGGTGACCTCCTACGTCCCGGGAGCGCGGGTCTACGTGCGGCTCGAAGATCACAACTTCAACAATCCGAGCCGGATTGATTTCAATACCGTGGAGCTGACGTCCTCGAACGGTGACCACGAATTTCTCGATGTCAATGAAACCGGTTTGGACACGGGGATCTACGAGGGCTCGATTCCGCTCGAATTCGCCGCCGCCACGACCGAGGACGGACGCCTTCAGGCCGCGGCCGCCGGGCAGATCTCGGCCGACCGGCTGGGTCCCTGGTTCCCGGCGCCGGTGTACGCGCAAATCGAATCCTCGAGCATCCAGATCGTCGACGACGCGGGCCAGCCGGTGAGCGAGGTTCTGGAGAACGGCACCGTCCATGTCCGGGTCAATCATCCAGACGCCAACGCCAATCCTGGCGCTGTGGAGACGGTGAGCGTGCAGATCCAATCCCTGCACGCGGGCGATCAGGAAACCATTACGCTGACCGAAACGGGTCCGAATACGGGCCTCTTCGAAGGCTCGATCCCGCTCCGGTACCAGTATTCGACGGGCATCGGCGACGGATTTCTGGAGACCCAGCCCGCCGGGCCCGTCCAGTCCGCGTCCGAGGAGATCACGGCGAGCTACGGGTCCCACAGCGCCACGGCGCACACGGTCATCGCCCGCATGACCTTCGTCGGTCTGCGGGACCAGCCGGTGACGTCCTATGCCTTGCGCTCGTTGATCCGCCTCGAGGTCGAGGTTATGATTAACAACGACCCCGGGCAGATCGACACTCTCAACGTCGAGATGTCGTCGATCGACACCTCCGATCAGGAGTCGATCACGCTTACGGAGACCGGACCAAACACCGGCATCTTCTATGGATCGATCCCCACCCTGGAGACCTCGGGTTACGGCTTCGACGGCGTGCTATGGGTCGGGGCGGGCCAGACGGCGACGGCGCGGATCAACACCTTCGGGGGACCGTTCGAGGCGCACGTGCCCTTTACCTCGAATTACGTTCCTGTGGCGCGGGACGACTTCGGCCAGACGGAACAGGGCATTCCGCTCTCGCTTCCCGTGCTGAGCAACGACTACGATCCCGAGGGCACGCTGATCTCTCTGACGGCGGTGGGCCAGGGCACCCTGGGAACCGTGACAAGCGAGACCTACGGCTATATCACCTACACGCCGAATCCCGGGGTTTCCGGCACGGATACCTTCACGTATGTCGTCGCGGACGAGCAGGGGGGAGAGGCGCTCGGCAGGGTGACGGTCACCGTCACCGGCCTTCCCGTCGCCAACGATGACACGGCGAGCGTGAGCGAGGACGATAGCGTCGACATCCCGGTGCTCGCCAACGACAGCGATCCGGCGGGGTATGGGCTCGAGGTGTCGGTCCCGGCGCTGCCGGCTCACGGCTATGCATTTGTGAATTCAAATCAAACGGTGACCTATACGCCGGCGGCCGACTACAACGGCTCCGATTCCTTCGGGTATACGGTGACGGATGGCTATAGTGAACATGCCACGGGCACGGTGACGATCACGGTCACGTCCGTCAACGACGCCCCGGTGGCGAACGCTGATTCCGCGACGGTTGCCGAAGATGGCTCCGTCAACGTCTCGGTCCTCGCGAACGATACGGATGCGGACGGGGATACGTTGTCGGTCTCTGCGGTCACGCAGGGTACGCACGGGACGGTCGCGATCAATCCGGACAAGACAGTGAGGTACACGCCGGCAGCCAACTACAACGGCTCGGATTCGTTCACCTATACGGTGTCGGACGGCAACGGCGGTACTGCTACGGGAACGGTTACGATCACAGTCACAGCCGTGAACGACGCTCCGGTTGCCAACCCTGACTCCGCGACGGTGGCGGAGGACGGCACCGTCAACGTCGCGGTCCTGGGGAATGATACGGACACGGATGGCGATCCGTTGTCGGTCGCTGCGGTCACTCAAGGGACGCACGGGACGGTCGCGATCAATCCGGACAAGACGGTGAGGTACACGCCGGCGGCCAACTACAACGGCTCGGATTCGTTCACCTATACAGTGTCGGACGGCAACGGCGGTACTGCTACGGGAACGGTGGTAATCAACGTCACGCCCGTCAACGATCCTCCGGTGGCGGGGAACGATTCGGCCACGGTGGCGGCGGGGTCCGCGGTCACGGTCGCCGTCCTCGTCAACGACGCGGACATCGATGGGCCTGGCCTTTCGGTCGTTTCGGTCACTCAGGGCGCGCACGGCACCGTGGTGATCAATGCGGACCAGACGGTGACCTACACGGCCGCCCTCCTGTATGTGGGCTCGGATTCGTTCACCTATACGGTTTCGGATGGCGCCGGCGGCACGGCGACGGCCACGGTGAACGTTACGATCACCGCGCCGCCGCGCGTTACCACGGGCATCCAGGCGCGGTACGACTTCAACGAGGGGAGCGGCTCGACGGTAAACGATACGTCGGGTGTGGGCACGCCGCTCAACCTGACGATCGCTTCTCCGTCGTCGGTGACCTGGATCTCCGGCGGCCTGCGGGTGA
>QHVW01000182.1 GCA_003223675.1 Acidobacteriota bacterium | reverse complement strand
CTCCTCTCGGGCGTCCTTCCCCCCGAGACGATCGGCGTCCAGATCGAGGTGAAGGGGAACAAGGAGAAGCGCGGATGGTTCTGAAAGCTCGATTCCTCCTGCTGTTGTTCGCCCTGGCGATGCCGCGTGGCGCGGCCGCCGAGGTTCCGCGCCCCGAGGAGGTCGTGCTCCCCGTCCGCGACTACCTCGCGCTGATCGAGAAGGGGGAGGCGGCCGAGAAGGAGCGCCGGCGGCGGGCCACCGCCCGCGAGACGCCGGTCGCCGAGGTCACCTCCCAGCGCGTGCGGGTCTCGCTGGGAGACCAGGACATGGCCGAGGTCACGGCCGACTACGAGGTCCTCGTCCAGGGGGAGCCCAAGGGGCCGATCGTCCTGCCGGTGACCGGCGTGCCGCGGAAGGCGGAGGTCCGGTCCCTCGACGGCAAGGCGACCGGAGCGGCCCTGAGCGCCGGCGCGGGGACGGGGCTATGGCTGCTGGTCGCTCCCGCTCCGGGGCGCTACACGGTCGAGATCTCCGGGCCGGTGCCGATGTCGGGCGGAGGGGTGAGCCGCCTGGCCCTGGCTCCCGCCGCGGCGCCGGTGTCGCTCACCGAGGTCGAGCTGCCGGCCGATCTCGCCTGGAGCGCGCCGGGAACGGTGGTGGTCGAGGACCGGGTGGACGGCGCGCGGCGCACGGTGCGGCTGACCTCCCGGCGGGGACAGGCACAGACCCTGGAGGTGCGGCGCAAGGTGGACGGCGGCGACTCGGAGAAGCTGATCGCCCAGAGCCTCGTGCTGACCCTGATGCAGATCCGGCCGGACGGCCCGCGGCGCCACGACGTGGTGATCTACCAGGTCTCGCGCGGCGGCCTCGGCAGCTTCACCGTCGACCTCCCCCCCGGCCTGGTGGTCGAAACGGTGGGCACGGACGAGGGCGAGGTGGTCCCCGCGATCGAGTCCAGGCGCTTGACCGTGCAGCGGCGCCAGCAGCTCCGCGGCGTCGGCTACCTGGTGCTGACGTCCACCCCGGCGGTATCCACGGCAGTCAGCGCCGAGCTGCCCCTCGATCCGGTCGTCCCGCAGGGACTGCCGGGGGCGGTGCGGGCGCGTTACATCGCCCTCTCCTCCTCGGTGGCGGCGAACGTGAGCCCGCTGCCGGCGGCGTCCTGGTCGCGGATCGATCTCGACGACCTGCCGCCGGTCCTGCGCGACGCCCTCAATGGAATCGACCTCGCGGCGGCCTGGCGTCTGACCGGAGCCGCGCCGGACCCGCGGATGGCCGTCTCGCCGCTGCCGGCCGCGCCGAGCCTGCCGGCGGTGGTGAGATGGCGGGAGACGACCACCCTGATCACCCTCGACGGCACGCTGCTGCACCGCGACCGGCTCATCCTGCGGCCGGGGGCGATCGGCACCGCCCTCGACCTCACCCTGCCGGCCAATGCCACGCTCTGGTCGGCGCGGGTGGACGACGTGCCGGTGCGCCCGCTGGAGCGGGGGAATGGCCGGATCTCGGTGCCGCTCGGCTTCGACACCGGCAAGGATGCCGTCGTCGAGGTGATCTCGGTGCAGGCGAAGGCGGTGCCCAAGGGGCGCTCCGAGCTGGCCCTGGACCTCCCCCAGGTGGCCGTGCCGGTGCAGCAGCACCGCTGGCGGCTGCTCCTGCCGGACGGCGCCCAGTACCGCTACCGCGCCGGCGACCTGCGGCCGGTGTTGCGTCCGGTGACCGCAGGGGTCGTGCTCCACGAGACCACCAGGAGAGAGACGGTCTCCGTGGGCCCTGGTGCCGCGGGGGACCAGGCGGTCTGGAGCATCGACGGCATGGTCATCACCGACATGGCCGCCCTGGGCTCCTCACCTGCCTACTACGATTTCGACGCCTTCAAGGAGATGACGACGACCCTGCGGAAAGACCTGGTCGGCGGGATCAAGCCGCTGCCGATCACCATCCCCGAATCCGGCAAGCTCCTGCTCCTCGCCGGCGTCCTGCCGCCGGAGAGGATCGGGGTGGAGCTCGAGGTGAAGAAGTAGGGGCGGCCCTGCGTGGCCGCCCTGGGCCCGCCCACCCAGGGCGGCCACATAGGGCCGCCCCTACAATCCTCCGGGTCAGGGGTGAGGGCTCTTATAAATCCCCGGCCGCGCGATCTCCATGTGCCGCCCGGGGGCCGCGATCTCCGTGAAGCCGAACGGGCGATAGAGCTCGTGGGCGTCGCGGGTCACCAGGGTGAAGCGCCGGAGCCCCTGGAGGTCCGGGTGCGCCATGACGCATTCCATCATCCAGGTCCCCAGCCTCCGGCCGCGCCATTCCGGCAGCACGTAGACGTCGCACAGATAGGCATAGGTGGCCCCGTCCGTGATCACCCGCGCGAGGCCGATCTGGCGTCCCTCTCCTTCATAGAGGCCGAAGCAGAGGGAATTCCGCAAGGCCCGTTCCAGGATCTCCCGCGGGATTCCCTCCGCCCAGTAGGAGGTGGCGAGAAACGCGTGGATCGCGTCGAGGTCCAGACGCCCGGGATCGGTCGAAATCGTGAAGCCGTCACGTCGTTGCTCGAAGCTCATGACGGGAATTCCAGATCAGAGTTGGCACCATATGTGCTTTTAGTAATGAGCATCCGCCCTCGCAAAAAAGCAGGGCTTGACCGATAGGAGGTACCAACCATGCGTAAAAATGCAGCTCGAATCCTCGGTTTGCTGATCACGGTTCTTGCCCTCGCCGCTCCGTCCCATAAGTCGGAGGCTGCGGGCGGGGCGTGTACCCTGCTGTGTATCCAGGGGTACCACTGCTGCGTCCAGGGTCAGAACCAGACCTGCGTGCCGGATTCTCAGAACTGCTGACGTATGACCGGGCGGGGCTCCGGCTCCGCCCGGTTTCCTCTCCTCCGTCGAATCTATACCGCCTCCCGCCCCATCCGCCGCGCGATCCGCAGGGCCATCTCGAGGGCCTGCTCGTAGTTGAGGCGGGGATCGACCTGCGAGCGGTAGGCGCGCTGGAGGTCCTCCTCGGTGAGGCCGCGGGCGCCGCCCATGCACTCGGTGACGTCCTCGCCGGTGAGCTCGAAGTGGACGCCTCCCAGGTAGGAGCCGAGCTCCTCGTGGAGGTCGAAGGCCTGCTCCAGCTCCGAGAGGATGTGGTCGAAACGCCGGGTCTTGATGCCGTTCGCCAGCGACTCGGTGTTGCCGTGCATGGGATCGCACACCCAGAGCACCGTGCGCCCCTCCCGGCGCACCGCCTCGACCAGCGGCGGCAGCCCCGCGGCGATCTTCTTCTGGCCGAAGCGGTGGATGAAGGTCAGGCGCCCCGGCTCGCGGTGCGGGTCGAGCACGTCCGCCAGCTTGACCAGCCCCTCGGGCGTCACGCCTGCCCCCACCTTGACCGCGATGGGATTGGCGATGCCGCGGAAGAACTCGACGTGCGCCCCCTCGATCTGCGCCGTGCGCATGCCGATCCAGGGCAGGTGGGTGGAGAGGTTGTACCAGCCGGCCCGCCGCGGCACCCGCCGCGTCTGGGCCTGCTCGTAGAGCAGGTGCAGCCCCTCGTGGCTGGTGAAGTAGTCCACCCGGCTGATCTCGCCGGCCTGCGCGCCGGCCAGCGATTCGAAAAATTGCAGCGAGTCGCGGATCGACGCCACCCGCCGCCGGTACTCCTCGGCGTGGGGCGAGTGCTTCACCCAGGAGAGGTCCCAGTACTCGGGGTGGTGGAGGTCGGCGAAGCCGCCGTCGATCAGGGCGCGGATGAAGTTGATGGTCAGCGCCGCCCGCTCGTAGCCGCGCAGCAGCAGCTCCGGATCGGGCGTGCGGTCGGCGAGCGTGAACGGCACGCGGTTGATCAGGTCTCCCCGGTAGGAGGGGAGGCTGACGCCGTCCCGCTCTTCCAGGTCGGCGCTGCGCGGCTTGGCGTACTGCCCGGCGAAACGGCCGACGCGGATCACCCGCTTGCGCGCGCCGTGCACCAGCACGAGGCTCATCTGCAGCAGGATCTTGAGCTTGTTGGTGATCGACTGCGAGGTGCAGTCCTCGAAGCTCTCCGCGCAGTCCCCGCCCTGCAGGAGGAACCGCTGCCCCCGCGCCGCCTCGGCGAGCTGCGCCTTCAGCCGCTCGATCTCCCACGACGTCACCAGCGGCGGCAGGCACGCGAGATCGCGCAGCACCCGCTCGACCCGCGCGGTGTCGGGGTAGACCGGCTGCTGCAGGGCGGGCCGCTCCTGCCACGAGGTGGGGGTCCATTCGGCCATGGCGAGAGGAAACTGTACATCATCCCCGCGCTCTTGCAGTCGGGTCTCCATAGCCAGGGAGGTGCACCAGGGGGTGGAATCCGGGACGTCCCCTCACCTTGAGCGAAAACTCCGCAACCCGGGACGCGTAGAATACCCACGGAGGCCAATGACCATGACTGGAGAGATCTGGCTCGTCATCCCGATCGTCGCCATCCTCGCGGGAACCTTCTCGAGGGTAGTCAAGACCTGGCTGCGGCTCAAGGCGCAGCAGCAGCTCCTGGGCGCCTCGAACCGGGAGCTGGAGCAGGAGATGACGGCCCTGCAGAAGGACCGCGCGGCGATCCTCGCGCGGTTGGAGAACCTCGAAGCCATCGTGGTCAGCCAGACCTGGGACGCCCTCAACGACCATTCCCTCCCCCCTCCCCAGAAAGAGCTCAAGGTCGCCTCGACCGTCCGCCGCGAGCTGGGGACCGCCCCCGCGCCCTCCTACCAGCAGAGAGCCGAGGAGCTCGCCCGCCGCCTTCAGGGATAGATAAATTCCCATCCTTGCATAGTTTTTGCTAAGGCTAGCTCCGACCCTTTGATGGTCGAAGGGTCAGGACTCGTGAGGTACAAGAGATGCGTAAAATCAGCCTTGGTCTACTCACCCTGCTCTTGGCCGCCACCGCCAGCCTTGGGACCCCCCGCCGCGCCCACGCGCAGGTCTGTCCTCTCTGCGTCATCGGAGAGCACTGCTGCATCGTCGGCAACCAGGCGCGATGCTTCCCCGATTCGAACCCCTGCACCTAGAGCACCGATCAGGCTTGGCGCCCAACCTGCCGGGCGCCAGGCCGCCTCTCGGAATAGACGCATTCGTCTTTGGCTCCGTAAGCAACGATTGACCCTTGGGCTGAACGAAGGGTCGTGCTTAGGAGGTAAGACAACATGCGTAAGATCACCCTGGGCCTGCTCGCCCTCCTGATGACCGCCACCGCCACCATCAGCACCGCCCGCCGCGCCGAGGCGTACCCGGTCTGTCCGCTGTGTAGGATCGGCTATCACTGCTGCAATATCAACGGGAGCTACAACTGCTACCCGAATTCCTTCCCCTGCGTCTAGGGTAGGCCCAGGGCTGGGCGTACCCTTCGGGCGTCGCCCGGCCCATCCCCAGGCCGCGATCCGTTGTTCCCGCCCGCCTTGCCGCCTGTCTCATAGGACTGAACGCCATCGCCCGGACCGCTCCCTGGAGCCTCCGGCCCGACGCAAAGGAGGTCCTATGATCCGCTTTCGCCTGCTCCCCACGCTGGCCCTGCTCTCCCTCTCCACGCTCGCCCTCGGCGCCGTAGGGTGCTCCCAAGGCCAGAGCCCCACCGAGCCGGCCTTCGACACGCCGGTGGCGGCCAAGTCCCTCGCCGTCTCCCAGGACAAGCGCCATGGCGCGGACGACCCGGCCGGCGACGACCACGGCGGCCAGCAGGCGGGTGGCGCCGACGATCCGGCGGGGGACAACCATGGCGGTCGGAACGGCCGTCCGCAGCGCCCGGCGCGGGCCGGACAGGCTGAGGGGACCGTGGCCTCGGTCGACGCCGGGAGTCTGGTCCTCGCCGGCGGTCAGCGGATCGCGGTGAACGGCCAGACGCAGTGGAACCGTCGCGGCGATCTCTTCTCGCTCCAGCAGGTGGCCACCGCCGTAACCGCCGGCAAGCCCACCCGGGCCGAGGCGCGCGGGACCCGGCAGGCCGACGGCACCCTCCTCGCCCAGACGATCAAGGCCGAGGTCGATGGCCGGTAAGAGCTCGCAAGGTGTGCTGCCGGGGCGGTTCCGCGGGGGCCGCCCCGGCGGCGTCTCTACTCGACGGCGCAGTTGCAGGACGCGAGTGGCGTGGAGCAGATGATCCCGCAGGTATCACATTCCGACCACTGGCAGGAGGTGACGGCGGTACTGATGGCCCCCCCCGCGGCCTCCCGCAGGGTCTGGTCGCTCAGACGGCGCAGGGTCTCCCGGCTGAGGGCGAGCTTCTTGACGGACGAGCTTCTCTTCATGGCCGCTCCTTTCGAGGCAGGCGGTTATAAAGAGAATAACGAATTCTCTATGGGATTCTCCTCACCCGGGGCTCACATCGGAGCCTCCGGCGTGGGCCGCAGGCGCGGCCTGCCGCTCAGGCGTCCGCTCGCCCAGGCGATCTGCCGGTACCGGCGCCCCCAGAGGGCGCAGTAGGGCGGGAACGTGAGCAGGGCGCCGAGGGTCCCGCCCGCCAGCGCCGCTCCGCAGAGCAGCGCCAGCCAATGGAAGCTCCCGCCTCCCTTGGGCCAGGTCAGCAACACTCCGACCACCGAGATCAGGAGCAGGACCAGGACGGCCGTCACCCGCCGCCCCGGAGGGACTCCCAGGACCGGCTGGAAATCGGCCTGGGCGAGGTCCGGCTCCATCTCCCGGAGCAGCCCGGGGAGGCCTTCGGCGGCGACCTTCCCGGTCTTCCAGAGGTGGCTCAGGGCGTCGGGCAGGAAGCGCTCGGCGCCGTCGACGCTCGAGCGGAGGGCATAGGCCGCAGCGTCCCCCCACGGACAGGGGCACGGGATCTCCCGCACATGCTCGGGCACGAAGTAGTAGGCCTCGATCGAGAGGTCGGCCTCAACGTTTCCATTCCAAGGATCGGCCCCCCGGAACCGCGCTTCTGTCCGCACCCGCCGGGGAACCAGCTTGGCACGCATGAACATCACGAAATCCTTCCTGCGGGCTGAGGGCTGGTTGGGAGCCCGGCCGCGGCAAGAGGTTGGTGAAGATGCCTGCTGAGGAGGGGGATTATGCCCTAACCGGAGCCGGATCGCCAGTGGGGGGCCGGGAAGGCCTCGCCCGGGATTTCAATCCCGGGCGGGCGAGGCCGCCCGGGCGTCGCGGATCGCTCGCTCCAAGTTTTTACAGCTTTTACTTCTTCACCTCGAAGTCCTTGGAGCCCGCCGGATTGCCGTCCGCCGTGATCTCCACCTTGTATTTCCCCACCGGCCAGCCGCTGGGCTTGGAGATGTGGAACTCGTTGGTGGCGGGGCCGGTGGGAGCGATGTTGAGGTCATCCTCCTTGACCACCTTGCCGGCGTCGCCGAAGGTCCACTTGGCGTGGAGCTTCACCGACGGCGCCGCGCCCTCGGTAGCGACCGAAGCGTAGATGGTGTCCTTGGGGCCGAACGTGGTGGCCGGCTCGGTAATCTTCTTGTCCGACCCGATCGCCTTGCCCAGATCGACCGAGCTGACCTTGAACGGCACGGTGGCGGGGGTGGCCTCGACCGACGTCTGCGGAGCGGTCGAAACCTCCGGCGCGGCAGCCGGCGGAGGCGCGGCCTCCTCCTTCTTCTTGCAGCCGAACAGCGCGAGGCAGCCGATGAGGACCAGGGTCGTGGTGCGATAGAAGCGCATGGGGTTCTCTCCTCTCTCTCACTAGGAAGGGATCTTCAGGGTCTGTCCAGGGTAGATCTTGTCCGGGTCGTCGAGGACGTCCTGATTGGCCTCGAAGATGCGCCGCCACTGGTTGGCATCGCCATAGAAGTGCTTCGCGATCTTCGAGAGGCTGTCTCCCGAGGCGACCGTATAGGTCTGCTCGGCCGGCTGCGCGAGGGGCGCGGTGGAGGACGCGCCACCCTCTACGTCGGAGAAGTCGGGCTTCTCGTCATCGTTCGCCATGTGGGTTCTCCTTCAAGGGAAGAACTGCGTTGACAGGGGGGACCGTCGTGAGGCCCCTTGATCGTACATCCGGACGCCTTACGAGTCACGTTACGCGGGGCCGGAGGGTGGATATGCAGTGATAGCATCCCTCCCGTCGGTCTCGCGCAAGCCGGCGCACCCTGAAGACTGCACTCTGGAGAACCGCATGAGCTCCCGCTCGCTCCCGTTGCTCGCCACCCTGCCGTTCCTGCTCGCTCCGGCCCTGGGCGCCGCCGGGCTCACCCCGCGTCTGGTCAAGGACATCAACCTCCTCACCCTGAGCCAGGGCTCGCTGCCCTCGGACTACGTCACGGTGGGCAACCTCGTCTTCTTCGCGGCCGACGACGGCGAGACCGGCAAGGAGCTCTGGCGCACGGACGGCACCGCCGGCGGCACCTACCGCCTCACCGACGCCTGCCCGGGGCAGTGCCCCTCCGGTCCGGCGCGCTTCGCGGTCAGCGACCGCCAGTACTTCTTCACGGCGTCTGACGAGAGCTTGCGGCGCAACCTTTGGGTGAGCGGCGGCACGCCGGCCACCACGTTCGAGCTCACCTCGGCCGCCATTCCACCGCTGACCGGCAACCGGCGCCTGTGGGTGCCGGCCCTCGGCCTGCTGCTGTTCACGGCCGACGACGGCGTCCACGGTCCGGAGCTCTGGCGCAGCGACGGCAGCCCGGGCGGCACCTATCAGGTGACCGACCTGTGGCCCGGATCTCAGGGCTCCGATCCCCGGGCCATGGTGCTCTTCAAGGACCGCGTCTATTTCGTGGCGGACGACCCCCAGAAGGGCCCCATCCTGTGGAAGAGCGACGGCACGCCGCAGGGGACCCAGGCGGTGCGCGATCCGGTGCCGGGCACGGCCAACCATCCCGTCCCGGCGTTGCTCCGCGTGGCGGGCAACACTCTCTACTTCGTGGCGCCGACCCCGTCCCAGGGCGTCGAGCTGTGGAAGAGCGACGGCACCACCCGCGGCACGGTGCCGCTGACCGACCTCGTCCCCGGGCCGGGCTCGCCGGCCATCTGGGATCTCATTGCCCTGGGCAACCGCCTCCTCTTCGTGGCGGACGACGGCAAGAGCGGGCAGGAGCTGTGGGCCACCGACGGCACCCAGCCCGGAACGAAGATGCTGACCCATCTCACGCCCGCCGACGCGTTCCACGGGCAGGGCGGGGATTACTACCTCTCTCCCACCATTCTCGGGAACCGGCTGCTGTTCGGAGTCGACGACGGCGACCACGGCGGGGAGATCTGGACGACCGACGGCACGCCGGCCGGCACCTCGCTGCTCAAGGACGTCTGCCCGGGCCGCTGCACGGGGGCCGGAGCCGTCTGGAGCGTCGTCGGCAAGTATGCCCTGTTCCCCGGCTACAACTCCGTGCGGGGACAGGAGATGTGGGTCACCGACGGCACCACCGCCGGGACCCACCTGCTGCGCGACATCTGCCGGGGGAGCTGCAGCTCGTATCCGTTCCTGCCCTTCACCACAGGCAGCCAGGCCTTCTTCGTGACCTCGGACCCGTTTTCCCCCTCCAACCTCACCCAGAGGCTCTGGCGGACCGACGGTACCTCCCGGGGCACCTTCCAGGTGGCGACCGCAAGGTCGCTCCAGGGCTCCGGCGGCGCCGGCTTCGGGGGCGCCGTCCTGGGCAATACCCTGATTTTTTCCGCCCAGGACGATGCCCATGGCGACGAGCTGTGGCGGAGCGACGGCACCCCCCAGGGCACGGGCCTGCTGGTGGACATCAACTCCCACAACCCCACCGCGAGCTCGGTCCCCTACTACCTGAGCGCCGCCGGGAACGACGTCTTCTTCTTCGCCAATGACGGCCAGCACGGCTTCGAGCTCTGGAAGAGCGACGGCACGGCAGCGGGGACCGCTCTCGTCCACGAATTCATCCCCGGTCTGGAGCCGGGCTTCATGCCGTTCAGCTTCCTCGCGGCGCAGGCCGGCGGGAGCCTCTTCTTCAAGCTCGTGGAGAGCGGAGGGGACACCGGAGCGGACGGGCTGTGGCGCACCGACGGCACGGATCGGGGGACCGTGCGGTTGACCAACGACAAGGTGTGGCCCGGGCAGATCTGCGCCGTGGGCAACACCCTCTTCTTCGCGGCCAGGGACGACGACCACGGCACCGAGCTCTGGAAGAGCGACGGCACGCCCGCCGGGACGGTGCTGGTCAAGGACGTCGAGCCGGGCTTTGCCGGCTCCGAGGTGGACAATCTCACCGCCTTCCAGGGGCGCCTCTACTTCACGGCCCGGATGGCGGGTCACGGGAACGAGCTCTGGGTCAGCGACGGCACGGAAGCCGGTACGCACATGGTGAAGGACATCGCTCCCGGCGACGGCAGCTCGTCCCCGGCCGGCCTGCTCGTGGTGGCGGGCCGCCTCTGGTTCATCGCCGCCCCCGACGAATTCCACCCCCAGATCTGGTCGACCGACGGCACCGAGGCCGGCACGGTCCAGGCCCATCTGGTGCCGGACTCCGACGGGTATGCTCTCGTCACCGACGGCACCCGCCTGCTGATCCACAACTTCATCTCGTCGGGCGGTGGCGCCCTCTGGCTGAGCGACGGGACCGCCGCCGGGACCCGGTCCCTCGGCGCCATCCCGCTCAACCCGTCCCGCCTGGGCAACCAGCCGGTGACGTTCGGGGGCAAGCTGTACTTCACCGCCGGCACGGCCGACCGGCCTTTCGATCCCATGCTCTGGGCGAGCGACGGCACCCCGGAGGGGACGGCCCCCGTTCCCGGCCCGAACGGGCTGATCCTCCTCAACCCCACCTACCTCCAGGTGTTTGCCGGCCGGCTGGTCTTCACCACGCCGGACGGCGGCCTCTGGCAGTCCGACGGCACCTCGGCGGGAACCGTCAAGATCCGCGACCTCGCCGGCCCGGGAGAATCGGGAATCGGCGCCTGGGAGCTGGTCCCCGCCGGCTCGCGGCTCTTCTTCCGGTCCTTCGACCGCGCCACCGGCGAGGAGCTGTGGACGATCGACGGGCCGTAGGGGCCTAAACCTTCCCCCCGCTCACTCGTACATACTCTCTCCGGCGGCCCGGCCGCCTTGAGCCTTCTCTGCCCAAAGGAGCCCACGATGAACCGCCGACTCGCCGTCCTCCTGATCCTCGTCCTGCTCGGGCTCGCCGTGGCTCCCGCCGGCGCCGCGGAGCCTGCGGCCCCGCCCTCGGCTCCGCCCACGGCGGCCGAGCGCCCGCTGCCGGCCCTGCCGTACACCCCGAGCCTCGACACGACGGTGATGGACCGCTCGGTCGATCCCTGCGTCGACCTCTACACCTTCTCCTGCGGCAAGTGGCTGGACAAGAACCCGATCCCCGCCGACCGTCCCGCCTGGAGCGTCTACGCCAAGACCGGGGACAACAACCGGCGGTTCCTCTGGGGCCTGCTGGAGGAGGCGGCCCGCCCCACGCCCGGCCGCGACGCCAACACCCAGAAGATCGGCGACTTCTTCGCGGCCTGCATGGACGAGGCCGCCATCGAGAAGGCGGGAGCGAGCCCCCTGAAGG
>QHVW01000558.1 GCA_003223675.1 Acidobacteriota bacterium | reverse complement strand
GCCGAGGCCGGGTGATGGTCGTAGGCCCAGACCTCGATCTTGGGATTCGCCGCCAGCCAGTCGGCCACGATGCCGATGCGGTCGCGCTGCCGGATGTCGCAGAGGATCACCCGGGTGAGCGCCGCGGGGTCGATCTCCTTATGCCTGACCTCGGGCACCTCGATGCCGCGCGCCTCGATCATCCGGCGCACCGACCCCTCGCGCGAGCCCGGGAAGAAGAGCTTCGCCTGGCGGTGCAGCCGCCGCGCCACGAGCGCCGCCGCGAAGGCGTCGAAGTCGGCGCCGATATGGGTGGCGATGAGCTCCATGGCCGGGATTGTACCGCCGGCCGCGGTCAGGGCTTGAAGTCGACCTCCGCCCGCCCCTGGCCGTCGCCGACCTCGTCCTGGACGGCGAAGACCAGCCGCTGCTCGCGATTCCGCAGCTTGAACCGGGTTCGGTAGCGGGCGAGGTCCCCGGGCCCGGGTGCGGCGGGCAGCTTCAGCCGGAGCGCCATATTGCGATGGTCGGTCTTGCCGCCCCAGCGGTCGAGGCTGGTCATCGAGAGCCGGGCCCGCAGCTCGTACCCGCCCGCCACCGGCACCGGCGTCAGTAGGTCTGCTGGCAGGACGAGCGTCACCGGCAGCTCGACCGAGAGGATTCCGGACCGCTGCGGCGCCCCCGTCTCGACCTGGACCTGCCGGACGTCCTGCCCGTTGCCGAATAGCAGCAGGTTCTCGGCCCGGAGCGACCTCTGGGCGGCCTGGGAGAGGTCCGAATAGCCGCTGCGGCTGCGCACCTTGAGACCGCGGCGCCGCACCTCCACCCGGATCCCATGATTGCGGCCGTCGGCGTGCCACTCGGGGGTGAAGCCCAGCCAGTAGTAGGAGCGCGTGTCCTTCTCCACCCGCGCCAGCGCGCTCTGCCGCAAGGAGTAGAAGATCGGCACCCCGCCGGTCTCGTGGGCGACGTACGTCACGGTCTCGTTGACGCCGAGGTCCCAGGGGCTGGAGATGAAGCCGTGCTCCTCGAGGGGTGCCGGCCCCATCCTGGATGCGTCGGTCCAGTTGGTCTCCGCCACCGGCGCCGGGGGCAGGACGGGATAGATCGTATAGCCCAGGAGGTTCGCGGTGCCCGTGATCGGCTCGAACACGTCGGAGGGGGTCCCCAGATCGGCCATGCTGGGCAGCCGGCCGTCGAACGGCTTCACGTACGGGGAGTAGGCCGAGGGCGCCACCCAGCCGCTGGTGAGCAGCAGCAGAGCCTTGCGCCCCGGCGGCGCGGAGATCCCGCGCATGGCCGCCGCCGCGGCCTCCACCGCGCTCTGGACCTCCTCGTGGAGAGAGTACGGCGGCTCCGGGTACCAGTCCTCCAGGCTGCTCAGGGTCTGGTCCGCTTCGTCCTGGCGGCGGTCCACCAGCCGCTTGATGCCCTGGGACCGCCGGCTGCGGGCGTCTCGCAGGGTCCGCCGCAGGACGTCGAGGTCGCCGGTCCAGTCGCTCAGCAGATCGAGCTTGTGGCCGTCGAAGGCGACGACCGCCATGCGGTCCTCGGGCCCGATCCGCTGCAGGTCGTCCTCCAGCCGCTGGAGCAGCTCGTCGCGATAGGCGGCGAGGGAGAACGACTCGTCGATGAAGAGCAGGTAGCTCACCCCCACCGGTCCGGCGGCGATGGGAGATGGAGACGGCGGCGCGGCGGCGGGAGCGGCGGGAGCGGCGCCCGGGCCCGCCACCGCCTGTCCTTCCCGGACCTCGGTGAAGTAGTCGATGGGGACCTCGCGGCCGTCCACCAGCAGCCGGAAGTCTCCGGCCTTGAGCCCCTCGATCCGGTTCCCCCGCCAGTCGGCGACGACCACCTCCACGTTCACCACGCGGACGTCGATCGAGGCGCCGATCTCGGGCAGGGGGGCCGGACGGGGTTGCACCGCGCCGAGGGCGCTCGCGCCCAACGCCAACGCTCCGAACGTCCGCCAGGTCCTTCCGCTCATCGCGGTCTCCTTTCGTGTGCCGGCGTTGGCTTCAGCAAATCGGGTGCCGGGCTCCGGCCCCAGGGGAGACCGGGAAAGCGTCCCTTGGCGGCGACGGTCCTTGTCCTCCCGTAAACTCTTACCATGAAACCCGACCCAACCACCTACACCATCCCCGCCGGCACGGACATCGGGCACGTCCACCTCAAGGTGTCCGACGTCGAGCGCTCCCTGGCGTTCTACTGCGGCGTGCTCGGGTTCGAGCTCACCACCCGCTTCGGCGCGCAGGCCGCCTTCATCTCGGCCGGCGGCTACCACCACCACATCGGGCTCAACACCTGGGAGAGCCGCGGCGGCTCCCCGCCGCCGTTGGGCCGCACCGGTCTCTATCACGCCGCCATCCGCTACCCCACGCGGCGGGACCTGGCGCGCGCCCTCCGGCGGGTCCTGGAGGCCGGCATCCAGCTCCAGGGGGCCGCGGACCACGGGGTCAGCGAGGCGATCTACCTGGCCGATCCGGACCAGAACGGCCTGGAGCTGTATTGGGACCGCCCCCGCGAGCAGTGGCCGCGGGGGCCGAGCGGCGAGCTGGTCATGTACACCGATCCGCTGGACCTGGAGGATCTGCTGCGCCAGGCGAACGAGTGAGATGCCCTTGGGAAGTAATGTGGTAACGTTACCAACCGACCGATGCCAGCGCCCGCGACCGGCCCTGACCGTAGCGAAAAGGCGGCATTCTGGAGCGCGCCGCTGGCGGAGCTTTTCACCCGCCTGAACGCCACGCCGGCCGGGCTCTCCGGCGCCGAGGCCGCCGCGCGCCTCGCCCGCTATGGTCCGAACGTCCTGCGCGCCACCCGCCGGCAGACGTTCCTCCTCCTCGCCCTCTCCCGGTTCAAGAACCCGCTGGTCATCCTGCTGATCGTGGCGAGCGGGATCTCGGCGCTCACCGGCGAGCTGACCAGCGCGGTGATCATCATCACGATGGCCCTGCTCAGCGTGATGCTCGACTCGGTGCAGGAGCACAGGGCG
Source organism: Acidobacteriota bacterium (assembly GCA_003223675.1). GTDB lineage: Bacteria > Acidobacteriota > Thermoanaerobaculia > Multivoradales > UBA5704 > DATARR01. Next base: position 1,278 of record QHVW01000558.1, on the reverse strand, counting down.
GGCCAGGCCGCCGAGCGCCTGCGGCAGTCGGTGGCGGTGCGGGTCTCGGCGGTGCGCGACGGCAAGCCGGCCGACATCCCGGTGCGCGACCTCGTCCCCGGCGACGTCGTGCTGCTCGCCGCCGGCGACCTCATCCCGGCCGACGGCCGCGTGCTGGAGGCACGCGACTGTTTCGTCAACCAGGCGCTCCTCACCGGCGAGCCCTATCCGGTGGAAAAGCACCCGCTGGAGACCCCCGCCGCCAACCTGGCGATGAACGAGGCCCTGGACGCGGTGTTCATGGGCACCTCGACGGTCAGCGGCTCGTCGCGCGTCCTGGTCTGCGCCACCGGCTCCAACACGTCGCTGGGGGAGATCGGTGCATCCCTGAGCCGCCAGCCGCCGCCGACCGCCTTCGAGACCGGCACGCGGAGCTTCGGCTTCCTGATCCTTCGCATGGCCGTGCTGATGGTGCTGTTCGTCATCCTGGTCAACATCTTCAAGCACCGGCCGCTCCTGGAGTCGTTCCTGTTCGCGGTGGCGCTCGCCGTGGGGCTCACCCCCGAGCTGCTGCCGATGGTGATCTCGGTCACCCTCTCCCGCGGCGCCCTGCGCATGGCGGACAAGAAGGTGATCGTCAAGCGCCTGGCCGCCATCCACGATCTCGGCAGCATGGACATCCTCTGTACCGACAAGACCGGCACCCTGACCGCGGCGCGGATCCGGCTGGAGAGGCACCTCGATCCGCTGGGCCGCGACACCGCGCGGGTGCTGGAGCTGGCCTATCTCAACAGCCGGTTCGAGACCGGCCTGCGCAGCCCGCTGGACGAGGCGATCCTCCGGCACGAGGAGGTGGACGTCGCCGGCTGGGCCAAGATCGACGAGGTCCCCTTCGACTTCGAGCGCCGCCGCGTCTCGGTGCTGGTCTCCGGCCCCACAAGCCCGCGCCTGCTGGTGGTCAAAGGGGCCTTCGAGGACGTCCTCCGCCTCTCCACCTTCTATGAGGGAGACGGCCCGGACGACCTCCGGCCGCTCGACGCCGCCGCGCGCAAGGAGATGTCCGGGCGCTTCGACGCTCTCAGCCGCGAGGGGTTCCGCGTGCTCGGCATCGCCTGGAAGGCCGAGCCCGCCGACTGCATGCACTGCCGGATCAGCGACGAGACGGAGCTGGTGTTCGCCGGCTTCGCCGCCTTCGAGGACCCGCCCAAGACGAGCGCCGCGCCGGCCCTGAAGGCGCTGGCCGCCAGCGGCGTCACGGTGAAGGTGGTGACCGGCGACAACGAGCTGGTGACCCGCCAC
>QHVW01000557.1 GCA_003223675.1 Acidobacteriota bacterium | reverse complement strand
CGGTCACGTCCAGATTCCACTCGGTGAGCGTCACCCCGTCGAAGCCGCGCACGGCGTGGTCGGCCGGCACCGGACCCTTGTCCCAGCCCGGCCGGCTGTCACCGGCGCGGGCGACCAGCTCCAGCCGCAGACCGTCCGGGTCCAGCACGGTCAGCACCTCCTCCTCGAAGCGCTGCTTGGGCCCGTCGAAAAGGACCCCCAGACCCTTGAGCCGCTCCGTCCAGAAGCCGAGCGAGCCTGGAGGCACCGCGAAGGCGGTCACGGTCGCCTGGCCCGCCCCCTGCACGCCCCGGCGCGCCAGCGGCCAGGGGAAAAAGGTCATGATGGTCCCCGGATGCCCCACCTCGTCGCCGTAGTAGAGGTGGTAGGTGCCGGGATCGTCGAAGTTCACCGTCTTCTTCACCAGCCGCAGCCCCAGAACGCCCGTATAGAAATCGACGTTCGCCTGCGGGTCCCCAGCCATGGCGGTGACGTGATGGATGCCCGCGATCGGTTTGCGCATGATGTTCGATGTCCTTTCGCTGTCCTGCCAATGTCCGTTGGAACAACTATCCGGTCAAAAATTTGCGCCGCGGTGGCCCTACGTGGCGGCCCTGGCCTCCGCGAGCAGCTCGATGAAGGTCCGCAGCTTCGCCGGACCGAGGCTCCCGAGCAGCCGGCGGAGGGCGTGGTCCACGGGCTCGTCGAGCTCGGCCAGGAGATCGGTCCCCTCCCGCGTGATGCGCGCCCGCACCAGCCGCCGGTCCTCGACGTCGCGGAGCCGTGTGACGAGCCCCCGCTGCTCCAGGCGGTCGAGGAGGCGCGTCACGTCCGGACCCGGGCTGACCAGCCGGTCGCCGATATCTCCACAGGTGAGGGCGTCCGGCCCGGCCCCGCGGAGGATGCGCAGCGTGTTGTATTGGGCCGGCGAGAGGTCGTGCCCCTTGAGCTCGCGTCCGAGCGCTTGCATGAGCAGGCTCGCCGTGCGCTGGAGGCCGAGGAAGGCCTCCTCCTCCAGGCCGGCGAAGGGTTTTTCCTGACGGATTTCCTGGCTGAGGGTGCGGTTGCTGCTCATCGTCTGTTGCAACAACCTTCGTTGGTGTGGATATTCCACCGCTCCCTCCTCCCGCAGAGCCACCACGTCTGCCCCTGTAGGTCCCGCCAGAGGTGCCGTCGGTTCGCCAGAGCCCCCCTCCCAGGGCGGTCGTTGACGCGACCAGCCGGTCCCCCAAGCGGAACAGGCTCGCCGCGCCTCTGGGCTCGCCGTCGGACCGCACCGGCCGGGTGCCCGCCGCGGTGCCGTCGCTGGTGTAGAAGGTCCCCGCGGGGGCCCTGGAAGCTCGTCAGACTCTCGTATTGGAGGAGTCCGGTCCCGGCGGAATGTCCGCAACCGCATAGGTGCCGCCGGGAGTGCCGTCGCTGCGCCAGAGACCCTGGTGGTCGACATTCGCGGACAGGCTGCCCGAAACCTGGAAGGGAGTGAGACGGCCGAGGGTGGCGAAGCTCGAAGGATTCGAGCTGTCAGGGCTCGGGTAGGGATTGACGTCCTTGACCAGATAGGGCGTGAAGCTCGGAGGAGCCGCGCCCAGGAGCGCGAGGGAGAGGACGGCAAGGAGCAGCAGGCGGATCGTTCGCATGGGAGACTACCTCCATGGGAACAGCTTCACCGCGCATACCGAAGGCCGGCAAACCTCCTGGAGGTGGGAGCGCTGCCCTCGCCGGGCGGGAGGGGCCTACCCGAGCAGAGAGGAGAGGGCCACAAAACCTTCTTTGGCGGGAGATTCCGGACGGCGGACCGGCCCATCACTGGAGCTGGCGCAGATTCCGCCCGGCAGCCCGTCCGCCGGGAGGAATCAGCGGTATTTTCCCGCCGGCATGCCGCAAGCCCGGGCGGGTAAGCGGCACATTCCGGCTGGCATGCCGCAAACCTGGCCAGGTAAGCGGCACATTCCGGCAGGCATGCCGCAAACCTTGGCGGGTAAGCGGTATATTACGGCCGACATACCGCATACCTAGCTCATGTTGCGGTAGACTCCGAAGAATGCCGTAACAACCAGAAGGAATATGCGGGACATTCCGCCCGGCCTGCCGCATGCCGGGAGGAATTCGCGGTACATTCCGGCCGGCGGACGAGCGCGAAGGCTCTTCATGCCACCCCCAGGATCCATCCTTCGAGCCGCGCCCGTTCTTTCTCCTCCTCCGAGAGCGGCGGCGTGAAGTAGGGACGCAGCAGGCCGAGCTGATCCCGCTCCTGGAGCCAGGCGCAGATGGCGTAGGCGTCCTGCTCCTGTTGCGTCAAGCCCTCCTTGCGGTAGCGGTGGCGCAGCCGGGCGGGCCGCACCTCGGCCATCACCGATCTCCCCTTCTTGACCTCGAAGCCGTCGAACGGCCAGAAGTGGGCGCGGTCGCCGGCGCGGCGGAGGTAGTCGAGCCACGGGAGGCCGGCGTGGGTGGCCTTGGCGAGGCTGTCCTGGATGTCGAACTGGAAGACGCTCTTGGGGAAGGCGGTCCACTGGCCGGTGAGGCGGTGCTCGTCCGGATCGCCGGTGCGGGGGTTGCCCGGCAGCAGCTCGCGCACGGCCAGTTGGTGCGTCGGCCAGTTTTCCTCGAAGTCCTGGAGAAAGGCCCCCCAGCTCTTCAGATCGTGCCGGTCCATGTAGCTCTGGGGGAACGAGAAGGCGTGGTCGATCCCCACCACGACCGGCTCGGGACCGGTGATCCTGCCGAGCAGCCATTCGGCGAGGTCCCGCCGGCTCCACCGGCCGGAGGGATGCCCCTGGTTCATCTCGCGGAAGACCTCGTGATCCTCCACGGCGGCGAACACCTTGATCTCGCGGATGGGGTCGCCCGGGTCCTTGCGGCCCGAGTAGCGCACCCCGATGTATTGCTGGAAATCCGGCACGATGCAACCTCCCGACTGCGGAGGCGGAATCCTATCAGCTTTGGAGGGAGGTCTTCAGGGCCCCACCGTCCACGCCCCCACCCCTCCCGACTCGAAGCCGTCGCGGAGGAGCGCCGTTCCCGTTCCCCCGCCGGGCTTGGTGGTGTCGCAGATCCCGATCCCGCCGTACTCGACCGCTCCGAGGTCCGGGGCGCCGTCGCTGCGCAGCTTGCCGCAGTAGTCGTCGGTCACCTGCGCCAGGGGCTGTCCGAGGTTGACGATCTGGGAGCCGTCGAGCAGCGCGAAGTTGGCGGTGGCCGGGCTCACGAACCAGGCGGCCCACTGCGTCAGGGTGATCCCCGTCAGGTTCGACCCCTGCGTGCTGGTGCCGCCGTCCCGGTTGCGGATCGCCCCCGAGAGGAGGTTGTCCCGCAGGTCGGCCGTGCTCGCCGTGAAGCGCACGTCGATGCCCGTGGTGTTGTAGAGGGTGTTGTTGTAGATCCCCGTCCCCTGGGCCTTGTTGAGGTAGATCCCCACGTCCGCCGGGCAGTCGGCGATGATGTTGTTGCGCATGATGCCGTTCTGATGCTCCGGCGTGCAGGTGCCGTCCTCGCAGATCGACTCCGGGGAGGTGCCTCCCCCACCGAACGACAGGCCGAGGCGGACGAACCCGGTGGTGTCCCGCTCGCAGATCACCAGGTTGTGCTCGAAGGTGCCGTTGCGCGAATTCCCCTTGAGGAAGGCGGCGTAGCTGATCTGGTCCCCCTGCGCCTTGGCGTGGTCGTGGATGAAGTTGCCGCGCACCACCCAGCGGCGCCCGCCCACGACGTCGATCGGCGTCACCGGGTTGGAGGTCTGGCGCGGCGCCGCGTCGAACAGCTCGTTGCCCTCGATCAGCACGTCGTTGGGGAACACGGGCGGGGTGCCGTCGCCGTTGCCCTTGATCTCGGCGTTGAAGTCGTGCAGGCGGGAGTTGCGGATGCGGGTGAAGTCTCCCCCACCTCCGATGTGGAAGGCGTGCTCGCAGTCGGAGTCCGACGGGCAGACCCCCTGGATGTCCAGATTCTCGAAATCCCAATAGGGGGACGAGATCCGGAACCCTTCGACCGTATTGAAGCGGATCTTGGCCAGCCCCAGGGCCGTGGCCTGCACCGTGATCGGCTGCGCGGCGGTGCCCGGGGTGTCGCAGTAGAGCGTCTGGCTGAGGTCGTAGGTCCCGGGCGCCAGCGTGATGACGTCGCCCGGTTGGGCATTGTTGACCGCGGCGAGGAGCTGCGTCGCGGTGGCGACCGGCACGAGGGTCGCGCCGGCTGGAATCGTGGTCACCAGGAAACCCGCCCACCCGAGCACAAAAGCAGCAATCCTCTGGAGTAGGGGCATGGGAGAAACTTCCTCCTGGCCGTGAGAG
>QHVW01000556.1 GCA_003223675.1 Acidobacteriota bacterium | reverse complement strand
GAACGACCGGCTGCCGCGCATCCCCATGCACGAGTCGGTGATCTACGAGGTCCACGTCAAGGGATTCACCAGGCGCCACCGGGAAGTCCCTGAGGAGCTGCGGGGCACCTACCTGGGGCTGGCCCATCCGGCGGCGATCGATCACCTGAAGCGGCTGGGGATCACCGCCGTCGAGCTCCTCCCCGTCCACCAGTTCGTCCACGACAGCCTCCTCCTGGAGCGCGGGCTGCGCAACTACTGGGGGTACAACTCGATCGCCTATCTCGCCCCCCACAACGAGTACGCCACGCCGGACGGCGCCTTGGGCCGGCAGGTGCAGGAATTCAAGCAGATGGTGAAGGCCCTGCACCAGGAGGGCATCGAGGTCGTTCTCGACGTCGTCTACAACCACACCGCCGAAGGGAACCATCTGGGGCCGGTGCTCTCGATGAAGGGGATCGACAACACCGCCTACTACCGCGTGGTGCCGGACAATCCCCGGTACTACATGGACTACACCGGTACCGGCAACAGCCTCAACATGCGGCACCCCCACGTGCTGCAGCTCCTCATGGACTCTCTGCGCTACTGGGTGCTGGAGATGCACGTCGACGGCTTCCGCTTCGACCTCGCGGCCACCCTCGCCCGCGAGCTCCACGACGTGGACCGCCTCTCGGCCTTCTTCGACGTCATCCAGCAGGACCCCGTGATCAGCCAGGTCAAGCTGATCGCCGAGCCCTGGGACGTGGGGGAGGGGGGCTATCAGGTGGGGAACTTCCCGCCGCTCTGGTCGGAATGGAACGGCAAATACCGCGACACCGTCCGCGACTACTGGCGGGGGGAGGACCAGACCCTGGGCGACTTCGCCAACCGCTTCACCGGCAGCTCGGACCTCTACGCCACCACCGGCCGCAAGCCCTCGGCGAGCATCAACTTCGTCACCGCCCACGACGGCTTCACCCTGCGCGACCTCGTCTCCTACAACGAGAAGCACAACGAGGCCAACGGCGAGGCGAGCCGCGACGGCGAGAGCCACAACCGCTCCTGGAATTGCGGCGCCGAGGGGCCCACGGACGACCCGCAAGTCAACGCCTGCCGCGCCCGCCAGCAGCGGAATTTCCTGGCGACGCTCTTCCTGTCCCAGGGGATCCCCATGCTCCTGGGCGGCGACGAGATGGGGCGCACGCAGGGGGGGAACAACAACGCCTACTGCCAGGACAACGAGATCTCCTGGCTCGACTGGGAGAACGTCGATCGAGAGCTGCTCGAATACACCGCCCGGCTGATCGCCCTCCGGCGGAAGCACCCGGTCTTCCGGCGCCGCCGCTGGTTCCTGGGCACCCGCATCCATGGGGAAGGGGTGCGCGACATCGGCTGGTTCCGGCCGGACGGCGAGCTGATGAGCGACGAGGACTGGAGCCACGGCTCGCCCAAATCGCTGGGGGTGTTCCTCAATGGCGACGCCATCCCGAGCCTCGATCCGCGCGGCGAGCGGGTGACGGACGACAGCTTCCACGTCCTCTTCAACGCCCACCACGAGCCGCTCTCCTGCCGCCTGCCCAACCGTCCGGAATGGGGGGCGCGCTGGGAAAAGGTGCTCGACACCGGCGAGCCGGTCCCCCGGGAGGACGGCGGGGTCTGCGAGGCTGGAGGCGAGGTGCCGGTGGCGGCGCGGGGGGTGGTGGTGCTGATGCGGGTGTGAGGACGGCGCCGGACGAGGACGGCCCGGTCACTCTTTGGAATCGGAATCGATCCGTGCGAGCTCGCGGAGGACCTCCTCCGTCCCGATGAGCTCCGCGAACCGGCAGAGGAGATGGGTGAAGCTCTCCGAATACCCCTCCGCCTCCGCCGCGTCCTGAATGGAGCGGCGCTCCTCGGAGGTCAGCCGGGGCCCTCCCGTTGAGGAAGACGAATCACCAGCGGGGGGATGGCTACGATATACCACGTCACGAGCAATCATCACATAAATTGGTGTAAGCAACGTATGTGCCCGTGACAATACGACCGGCGGAACCTCACCATGCCCATCTGACCGATCCGACCGATCCGTCGGATCGGACCGATAACGCCTGCTAGAAACACTACCGCCTCACCCCTGTCCCCTCTCCCGGAGGGCGATGGGCATGGTGAGGTTCCGGTAGACGAAAACGCCCTTCGCTTCGTAAAAACCTCCATAACGCCCTTGGGGGCATCCTGGAGGAGAGACACCCATGAGACTACCCAAGACCCTCATTCCGGCCGCCATTCTGCTCACCCTCGCCGTCCCGGCGGCCCAGGCTGCCCAGAAGAGCGCGAAGAAGCCGGCCCAGGCCCAGAAGCCCCAGGCGGCCCAAAAGGCCCCGGCCCGGCAGGCCACCGCGGCTGACACCTTCGCCGCCATGGACACCGATCACGACGGCAAGATCACCCGCGCCGAGTGGAAAGGCAACGCCGTCGGCTTCGCCATGCTGGACCGCAACGGCGACGGCGTCCTCTCCGGCGACGAGCTCAAGCCCGCCGATCACGCTCCGGCGCAGCATTGAGCCGCCGCAATAAGTCCCCCTCAGCACCCGCCTGGGTTTTCAACCTCAGGCGGGGCGGGTCCCCCGCCACCCCACCACGCCGGCCCCCCCGCCCGCCGGCATGGCAAAGATCTCCGCTTCATTCCGCAACAATGAAAACGGCTCGGACGGAGCTCGGTGTGAGCCTCGCCTGAGCCTCCGAAGCGGATGTCTTGCGATAAGAGTGAGGTGGAATCATGAAAATCCGCACCTGTAGTTTGATCATCCTCTGCGCGCTGGCCCTGGCCGGTGCGCTCGCGTCTCCTACCCTTGCGCAGGCGCCTGCCTGCGCCACCAGCAACGACTGTGGCAGAGCAAGCTTCTGCGGCCGGCCGATCGGCGCCTGCCTGAAGACCGGCACCTGCGTCGCCTCGCCCACTGCCTGCACGGCGACTTTCGACCCCGTCTGCGGCTGCAACGGCCAGACCTATGACAACGAGTGCTCCGCCGGCCAGGCCGGCGTCAGCGTCGCCGCGCTGGGTCCGTGCGAGGCCATGGCGTGCCTGCACAACCCGGACTGCCCCGGCGGCTTCATGTGCCACACGGCGGCCGGCGCCTGCGGCGGAGTGGGTGCCTGCGGTGTGCTGCCCACCGCCTGCAACGCCTTCGTCTGCGGTTGCGACGGTGAGATCTACGCCAATTCCTGCATCGCCGCCGAAGCCGGCGTCAGCGTCGCCAACGCGGGCGACACCTGCCGGCGCTGATGGTGAGCTGAGAGTCCTCGTCCCCCGGCCCGCCCGTCTCCGGGGCCGGGGGCCCTCGCCCTCCGAGCTCTCCCGGGACGAGACTCAGGGGGCCATCCTGGGCCGGGGATGGTAGACTCCCCGGATCTATTGTGGTGTACAAGGCCGAGGACGTCAAGCTGGAGCGGCTGGTCGCCCTCAAGTTCCTCTCCACCTACCGCAGCGCCAGCGAGGCGGACACCCGCCGGTTCCTGCGCGAGGCCCGGGCCTCCTCCGCGGTCGACCATCCCAACATCTGCACCGTCTACGAGGTGGACGAGACGGAGGACGGGCGGCTGTTCATCGCCATGGCCTTGTGCGAGGGGGAGACGCTCAAGCGCAAGGTCGAGCACGGCCCGCTGCCCCTCCCCGAGGCCGTCCGCATCGCGGCCCAGATCGCCTCCGGCCTCGCCGCCGCCCACGCCAAGGGGATCGTCCACCGGGACGTCAAGCCGGCCAACGTCATCGTGGCCACCGACGGCCGGGTGAAGATCGTCGACTTCGGCATCGCCAAGCTGGCGGACCAGTCGCGCCTGACCCGCGACGGCACCGCCGTGGGCACCGCCGGCTACATGGCCCCTGAGCAGGTCCGCGGCGAGGAGATCGACCCCCGCACGGACATCTGGGCCCTCGGGGTCGTCCTCTACGAGATGGTCACCGGCCGGACGCCGTTCCCGGGGGACAACGACCAGGAACGGATCCGGGGCATCCTCAATCACGAGCCCGAGCCGATGGCCTCCCTGCGGTCCGGGGTCTCTCCGGAGCTGGCGAGGATCGCGGCGCGGGCCTTGGCCAAGAAGGCCGGCGAGCGGTACCCGAACATGGAGGCGATGCGGGAGGATCTGCTGGCCCTGGCCGGCCGCCTCGGGGTCCCCGTGCCGGTCGAGACCCTCGATCCCACCCTGCGGGAGATCCCGTCCCAGCCCTCCGCCGGCTCCTCGGTCCTCGGGGACACCGACCATCTGGTGGGGCGGACGCTCGCTCACTACCGCGTCATCGAATACACCGGCGGGGGAGGGATGGGGGTGGTCTACAAGGCCGAGGACCTCCGCCTGGCGCGCACGGTGGCGCTCAAGTTCCTGCCGCCCGAGCTGACGCGCGATCCGGACGCCAAATCCCGCTTCCTCCAGGAGGCGCGGTCCGCCTCGGTGCTGGACCACCCCAACATCTGCACCATCCACGAGGTGGGGGAGACCGACGACGGCCGCCTCTATCTCGCCATGCCTTATTACGACGGCGAGACCCTGCGCCGGCGCATCGAGCGCGGGCCGATCCCCATCGACGAGGCGATCGACCTCGCCGAGCAGATCGCCCGCGGGCTCGCCAAGGCCCACCGCGGCGGCATCGTCCATCGCGACATCAAGCCGGCCAACATCATGGTCACCGCCGACGGGGTGGTGAAGATCCTCGACTTCGGCCTCGCCAAGCTGGTGGGCGCGGCGGCGATCACCCGCACCGGCTCCTCGGTGGGCACCCCGGCCTACATGTCGCCCGAGCAGGCCCGCGGCGAGGACGTGGACCACCGCACCGACCTCTGGTCCTTCGGCATCGTGCTCTACGAGATGATCGCCGGCCGCCGTCCGTTCCGCGGCGAGCACGATCAGGCGGTGCTCTACGGCATCCTGAACGAGGCGCCGAAGCCGCTCACGGAGGTGCGCTCGGAAGTGCCGCCGGATCTCGAGCGGATCGTCGAGGGGCTGCTCGCCAAGGACCCGGCGGACCGTTATCCCACCGCCGAAGGGCCGCTGGGCGATCTGCGCTCCCTGCGCAATCAGACGATGACCACCACGGTGCGCACCCAGCCGGACCGCCCCGTGCTCTTCCGGAGCCGTTCGTGGGTCTGGGCCGCCGTGGCTCTGGGAGCCGTGGCGGCGCTGGTGGCCGTGATCTGGCTGCGTGGCGACAGGACAGCGGTTCCGGCGGTGAAGAACCTCTCTCATCTCACCGACCTGGAGGGGCGTGAGTCGTTCCCGAGCCTCTCGCCGGACGGCGGCTCCCTGCTCTACGTACGGTCGGTGGACGGCAACGCCGACATCTACTCGCAGCGGGTCGGCGGCGGCAATCCCCGGAACCTCACGCCGGACTCTCCGGTGGACGACACCCAGCCGGCCTATTCCCCCGACGGCCTGCAGATCGCCTTCCGTTCCGACCGGGAGGGGGGCGGCCTGTTCGTGATGGGGGCCACGGGCGAGTCCCCCCACCGGATCACCAGCTTCGGCTACAACCCGGCCTGGTCGCCGGACGGCCGGAAGATCGTCTTCGCCACGGAGGGGGTCACCAACCCCCTGGAGCGCCGGCAGACCAGCCAGCTCTGGATCGTGGACGTGGCGACGCAGGACAAGCGGCTCCTGAGCCCCGGGGACGCCGTGCAGCCGAGCTGGTCCCCTGACGGCAAACGGATCGCCTACTGGGGCATCCCCAACGGGAAGGCGCGACGCATCCTCTGGACGGTCTCCACGGCAGGGGGCCGGCCCGTGCCGGTGGTCAACGACGAGCACGTCAACTGGGATCCGGTCTGGTCGCCGGACGGCCGGTATCTCTACTACGTCTCGGATCGCAGCGGCAGCATGAACGTCTGGGCGGTGCCGATCGACGAGACCTCGGGCCGGGTGAGGGGCGAGCCCCAGTCGATCACCACCTCCTCCCAACCGCTGGGGCTGCTGAGCGTCTCGCAGAACGGCCGGCAGATCGTCTACGCGACCGACGAGCGGAAGTCGAACCTGGAGCGGTGGCCGCTCGAGCCGGCGACGATGCAGGTGGTGGGGAAGCCCCAGCCGATCACGCAGGGGTCCCGGGCCGTCCGCACGGCGGACGTGTCGCCCGACGGGCAGTGGATCGCCTTCTACACCTCCTTCCCCCAGGAAGACCTCTTCGTGGTGCGCGCGGACGGCAGCGGCCAGCGCCAGCTCACCAACGACGCCGCCAAGGACCGCGTCCCGCAGTGGTTCCCCGACGGCTCGCGCCTCGTCTTCTACTCCAACCGGTCCGGTGGCGGCGACAACTATGGCGCCTGGTCGATCCGCGCGGACGGCAGCGAGCTCCAGGCCATCCTCTACGGCACCCCCGACCCCGTGTTCACCCCCATCCCCTCGCCGCTGGGCGGGAGGATCGTGGCGACCCTCGGCGGCCACGGCCCGGCGCTGATCGCTCTCGACCCCGCCGGCCGCGGGCGGGTACAACAGATGCTGCCGCCGACGGCCACCGGCGAGATCCTCGCGGTCACCTCCTGGTCTCCGGACGGCGCCTACCTCGCCGGCACTCTGGAGCGGAAGGAGGGTGGGGGGACCATCCAGGGCGTCGTCGTCTACGAGCTCGCCACGGGCCGCTACCAGCGCCTGACGGACACGGGGATCGTCCCCCGCTGGCTCCACGACAACCATACGCTCCTCTATCTTCAGGAGGGGAAGATCTTCCTCTGCGATCTCCGCTGGAAGGTCTCCCGCCTCCTCCTGGAGCCCCCCCAGAGCTCCATTTTCAACTCGGTCTCCACCACGCCGGACGACCGGGCTCTCTACGCCGTGCGCTCGACCGACCAGGGGGACATCTGGATGCTCACCCTGTCGGTCGGCGACGAGCGTTGACTTGACATCTCCACACATCTGATAGACTTCCGGTATCCGTTTCAGAGAGGACCTGTCCGCCGGCCTCGAGCCGGCGCTCGAATCGGGCTGCGGCCCAGGAGGAAACTATGAGCTTCGAGTCCAGGGATCTGATGATCGACCTCCTCCCCACCGGGAAATTCAATGCGCTCGTGCAACCCGGCTTCGCGCTCTGTGGCCAGATCACCTCCGCCGACGAGGAGGAGGAAGAGGAGGAGGACGATCTGGATTGCGGACAGATCACCTCGGGCAACGCGCCCGCCTACGCGCCGCGGACGGGGACGGACCTGGCGCTCCTGCGGCGGCAGCTCCGGGAGACGCTGACCCTGGAGGACGGCCCGCGTTGACCTCCTGGAGGACGGCCGGCCTCGGCCTGCTGCTCCTCGCCGGCTCGGTGATGGCGGTCCTGGCGGCTCCCCCGGAGCCGCCAGGGTTCCGGCTGAACGGCGATCCGGTGCGGGGCCGGGCGGAGTACATGCAGCGCTGTGCCCTCTGCCACGGCGAGACGGGGAACGGCCGTGGCAAGCTCGCCGCGTCGCTCAACCCGAAGCCGGTCGACTTCACCACCCCCGGCATGCTCGCCAAGCGCTCCGACTGGGAGCTCTACGTCGTGGTGCGCGACGGCGGCCCCGCCATCGGCCTCTCCCCGAAGATGCTCCCCTGGGGCAAGGTGATGACCGATCAGCAGATCCGCGACGCGGCGGCGTACGTCCGCTCGCTGGCCAAGTAGCTCCTACTCCGGCACGATCGCGTCCGCCTCGATCTCGACCAGCATGTCGGGCGAGATCAGGCGGCTGACCTCCACCATGGTGCTGGCCGGCCGGACGTCGCGGAAGAATTCGCCGTGCGCCCGGCCGATCTCCTGCCAGCGCGAGATGTCGGTGGTGAAGACGCGGGTGCGCACCACGTCCGCCATCCGCGCCCCCGCTTTGGCGAGCGCCGCCTCGATGCTCTTCAGCGCCTGCACCGACTGCGCATAGGGATCATTCTTCCCCACGACGTTGCCCTCGGCGTCGATCCCCGTGGTGCCGGCCACGTGGATGTAGGGCCCCACCCGCACCGCCCGCGAATACCCGACGATCGGCTCCCAGGGGGCGCCGCCCGAGATGTTCTGCCGTCCGTTCGACATTCCGAATCTCCCTTTCCCGAATCCCGCTGAAAAGCGCATTCTGGCACACCTCTTGCTCCTTCAAGATTCCGAACGCGTTGCTCTCCTCAGGGCTTCAAGCGCAGCGGGATCCATCAACACATCAGAAGGAGAGGTCACGATGGCAAATCCGATCCTCAGCAGGCCAAGAGCCTCGCCAGCGACGCCAAGGAGCAGGCGAAGGACGCGGCCAACCAGGCGCGCGATCACGTGCAGACGCTCGTCGGGCAGCAGAAGGATCAGGCGGCCGAACGCCTGCAATCTCTGGCCGGCGCGCTGCGCGAGGCCGGCCGCAAGCTGAACGAAGGCCAGCAGGCCGGCGATTTCGGCCAGTACGCCGACCGCGCCGCCCAGCAGGTCGAGAAGCTCTCGACCTACCTGCGCGACAGCGAGCTGCGCGATTTCGTGCGCGACACCGAAACCTTCGCTCGGCGGCGCCCCGAGGTCTTCCTCGGCGGCACGCTGATCGCGGGGCTGATGCTGGCCCGGTTCCTCAAGGCGTCCAGCCCGGAGCAGGAGCGCGGCAATCTCGGCTATGACGGCGGCAACTGGACCGGCTACCCCCAGTCCGCCCGCCGCGGCCCGACCCTCGGGACGTCCGCTGACCGCTCGTCCTATGGCTCCGATCTGGCCCACGCCGGCACCACGCGGTACGACGAGCCGCTGGGAGTGTGAGCCATGGCGGTAGCAGCGGCTGAACGCAAAGACGACCGGACCATCGGCCAACTGCTGAAGGAGCTGACGCACGAGTCCAGCACCCTGCTCAAGCAGGAGGTGGACCTCGCCAAGACGGAGATGTCCGAGAAGGCCTCGCGCGTGGGGGCCAACCTCGGCGAGGTCGCCGTCGGCGGCGCCGTCGCCTTCCTGGGCGCCATCGCCCTCCTCCTGGCGGTGGTCTACGGCCTGACGTCCCTCCTCAGCAAATTCATGTCCCTGGGAGTGGCCGCCTGGCTGGCCCCGCTGATCGTCGGCGTCGTGCTCGCGGCGGTCGGCTACTCCCTGGTCAAGAAGGCGCTCGCGACCCTCAAGCAAGAAGGCATCGCTCCGCAGAGAACCACCCAAAGCTTGCAGGAGAACAAAGCATGGCTCAAACAGAAGATTTCGTGACGAGAGACTCGGATCTGGACGCGGGCCGCGAGCGCAGCTCCCGGGAGATCCGTTCGGAGATCGACCGCACCCGGTCGGACATGGACGAGACCTTCGCGGCGCTCGACGCGAAGCTCACCCCCAAGGAGATCGGCCTCGAGCTCTGGAGCCTCTTCAAGGGGGGCTCCACCACCGGCGCCAGCAAGCTCTGGCAGGTCGCCCGCGAGCATCCGATGCCCGCGGCGGTGGTCGGCCTCGGCCTCGGCTGGCTGATGGTCGAGAGCGCCCGCAAGCCGGACACCTATGACGGCCTCGACCGCGGCGACTACCGCGGTTACGGCGCCAGCTCCTACCGCCAGGGGTACGCCGGGACGGGCTCCTACTCCGGCTATTCCTCCTATGACGCGGACGAGGATTCCGGCCTGCTCTCCACCGCCAAGGACAAGGTCCAGGACGTGGCGGGCAGCGCCAATGGGCCATCAGGTGGCGGATAAAACGTCCAACCTCGGCCACCAGGTTTCGGACAAGGCCTCGGATCTCCGCCGGCAGGCGAAGACCCAGGTCCGCCGCGCCCGCGTCGGCTTCTGGCAGACCATGGAGGAGAACCCCCTCATGGTCGGCGCCGCCACCCTGGCGCTCGGCGTCATCGCCGGGCTCCTCATCCCCTCGACCGACCGCGAGGACGAGCTGATGGGCGAGACCCGCGACCACCTGCTCGACCAGGCCAAGGAGACGGGCCAGCAGATGCTCGACAAGAGCAAGCACGTCGCCGAGGCCGTGGCCGACAAGGTCAAGGAGGAGGCGCGCAACCAGGGCCTCACCCCCGAAGGCGTGGTGGACAAGGTGAAGAACGTCGCCAAGGAGGCCACCAATACCGCCAAGGAGGAGGCCAAGCGGCAGAACCTGACCCCGGACGCCCTGACGAATCAGGGGCAGCCGGGTCAGCAGGCCAAGCCCTCTCAGCCCGCACAGCCGGGCCAGCAGGCCAAGCCGGCTCAGCCCTCGCAGCAGGCCGCGGGCCAGCCGCAGGCTCAGGGCGCGAAGACCCCGGCACAGCAGCCCGGGGTCAACGAGCCGGAGCTCGCCAAGCGATAGGATCTGTAGGGGCGGCCCTGTGTGGCCGCCCTGTTTTCCCCTCCCGGGGCGGCCACACAGGGCCGCCCCTGCATTTCTTCGCGCTATTCTTCGGGACATGACGACCCAGCGCATCGAGCCCGGGCCGGGCCAGGAATCGGTCTGGGATTATCCCCGTCCTCCCGCCCTCGAAGACTCCCCGAAGCACATCCAGGTCCGCTTCAACGGCGTGACGATCGCCGACACCCGCCGGGCGAAGCGGGTGCTGGAGACGAGCCATCCGCCCGTCTACTACATCCCGCCGGAGGACGTCCGCATGGAATTCCTGCGCGAAAACCCGCGGGCCACCTGGTGCGATTGGAAGGGGCTCGCCCGCTATTACGACGTCGAGGTCGCGGGGCAGCGCGCCGAAGCCGCGGCGTGGTACTTCCCCTTGCCGACGCGGATCTACGAGCCGATGATGGGCTACGTCGCCTTCTACCCCCAGGCCATGGAGGCCTGCTTCGTCGACGGCGAGCGGGTCCAGCCGCAGCCCGGGGACTTCTACGGCGGCTGGATCACCCGCGAGATCGTGGGACCGTTCAAGGGCGGGACCTTCCCATGAAAGTGATCTCCGTGAACGTGGGGCTTCCCCGGCCGGTGAGCTGGAAGGGCCGGCGGATCATGACGGGCATCTTCAAGGAGCCGGTCGAGGGGCGGGTGCACCTGCGCCGGCACAACCTGGCGGGCGACGGCCAGGCGGACCTCTCGGTGCATGGCGGGCCGGAGAAGGCGGTCTATGCCTACCCCTCCGAGCACTACCCCTACTGGCGGCGCGAGCTCGCGATGGCGACCCTCCCCTGGGGCGCCTTCGGCGAGAACCTCACCACCGAGGGGTGGTGGGAGGACCAGATCCATATCGGCGACCGCTTCCGGATCGGCACGGCGGAGCTCGTCGTCACCCAGCCGCGCACCCCCTGCTTCAAGCTGGCCCTGCGCTT
>QHVW01000181.1 GCA_003223675.1 Acidobacteriota bacterium | reverse complement strand
GGGTTGGTGCGGGCGTGGGCGGCCACCAGGTCGATCACGAGGAGAGCCGGTATCCAAGGCCAGACGGTCCAGCGTCGCTCGGAGGACAGCAGGAGCGAGGCCGCGAGGAGGATCATCAACGTGGCGATCCACGCCGTCCAGGCCGCCTCCGTGCCGGCCAGGCCGTGCTCCCGGAAGCCGCTCCCCAGCCAGGCCCAGGCCACGGCCAGCAGGGCGAGCACGCCGCCGGCGCCGGCGAGCAGGCCGCGCCCCTTGCCGGCCAGCCAGCGGTCGCAGCCGGCGGCGGCGAGGAGGGCGAGCCCCAGCTCGACGCCGAACTTCAGGTAGTGGTGGAGACCCCGGCTGATCAGGGGCAGGGCGACCAGCACCCGCCGCAGGCCGAAAAGCTGGTAGGCGCCGGCGAGGGCGAAGAGGGTCATCACGGCCACCCCCAGCCAGCGGCGGTCCTTGCGGACAACGGCGAGGCCGGCGGCGGCGAGCGGCAGGGTGAGGGCGCCGGCGTAGAGGGCCGTGGCCGCGAAGTTGAACGGCCCCCACCAGGTGCCGTCCGCGGGGTTGCCGAAGAGGTCCGGCAGGATCAGCCGCAGCAGGAGGGGTCCCCGGATGGCGAACGGCACGGGCAGCGCGAGGTCGGGGTGCAGCCACTTCCCCGTGCCCCTCAGCGTCAGGAAGAGGGGGAGGATCTGGACGGCGGAGATCGCCGCCGCCACCGTCCAGCCGGCCAGGAACCGGGCCCACGCCGCCAGCGGCCGGGCGCTCCCCCGCGCCAGCAGGTAGACCCCGGCGAGCAGGGCGGTGAATACGGGGGTCTCCGGGTGGCCGCCGAGCATCTGCAGCCCCCCGGCAAAGGCGAGGGCGGGCCAGCCCCCCCGGCCGCTCGCCAGCCGCTCCACAGCCAGGAGCACCCAGGGGATCAGGGCGTGGGTGTTGGCCATGGGGAAGAGGAGGAAGCTGGTGATCATCCCCGAGAGGGGGAAGACCAGCGCCGCCAGCAGCGCCGCCGGACGGCTGGCGCCCAGCTCGCGGGCCAGGCTCCAGGCGCCGCAGCCGCCGATCACGATGCGCAGCCAGGGGAGGAGGACCCAGCCGAGCCGCAGCGGCAGCAGGACGAAGAGGAGGTGGAGGGGAAAGAGCGGGGCCCCCGAGCCGTTGCTCCAGTACGGCTCGCCCGAGAATTGGTGCGGGTCCCAGAACGGCAGCCGGCCGGCGCGCATCTCGTGGCGCAGGAAGAGGAGCCAGGGCTCGACCTGATACGTGATGTCGCGAAGATTGGGGTTCCCCGCGGCCGGATTGACCGCATCGGGGGCACCCTGCCACGGAGCTTGCATACCGAGCGTGGCGGCGGGGCTTGGGACGCCGTCCGGGAGCCGTAACGCCGGCCAGAGCAGGGCGATGCCGGCGAGCCCGCAAACGGCCCACGGGATGCCGATCTCCCGCCGCTTCAGCAGCAGCAGTCCGGCGAGTGTAAGAAGCGCAAGGATCGCGAGCACGGGATTCACGCGGACGATTCCGGAGAGTAGACTAACCTTTACCCCAGGGGGACATGGTCATGCTTCCCGTACAAACTCCTTCCCTCAACAGCACGCCCGAGACCCTGGAGCGCCCCGCCTGCCCGCTCTGCGACAGCGAGGAGCGCCGCGAGAGCATCTTCGAGTTTCCACCCTATGCCGTGGCGCGCTGTAAAAGTTGCGGTCTCTGGTACCTCTGCCCCCGCCTCACCGAGTCCCTGATGCACGCCAGCTACGAGGACGACCACTACTTCGAGGGGGGCGAAGGGGGCTACTCCAGCTACCAGGCGCAGGAGACCACCCTGCGGCCCACCTTCCGGCGCTTCCTCCGCGAGATCGCCCGCCGCGGCATGACCGGCGGCAAGCTCCTCGAGGTGGGTTGCGCCTACGGCTTCTTCCTCGAAGAGGCGAAAGACTACTTCAGCCACCGCACGGGCACCGACTACTCGTCCGGCGCCCTGGAGAAGGCCCACGGCCGGGCGGACCGCCTGATCCTGGGCGGCACCGAGCAGATCCCCCTGGGCGAGACCTTCGACTGCGTCGCCTGCGTCCACGTCATCGAGCACATCTACGATCCGGTCGCCTTCCTGCGCTCGCTCACCAAGCACCTGCGCCCGGGCGGCTGGCTGCTGCTCGCCACCCCCGACATGGGCGGCTTCTGGCGCCCCCTGATGCGCCGCCGCTGGCCGTTCTTCAAGATCCCCGAGCACGTCACCTACTTCGACCAGAAGACCCTCGGGGCGCTGCTCACCCGCGCCGGTCTCGACGCCGTGCAGCCCCTACCCTACTCCAGCGCCTTCTCCCTGGAGCTGATCGGCGAGAAGCTCGGCCGCCAGCTCCCCGGGGCCTGGAGGGACCAGCCGATTCGATCGGATCATTGGCGGGATCGGTGCTCCCGGTCCCGCCGCGGCAGCCGATGAACCGGCGCTCAGCCGTGGGCCGGAGGCCGAGCCGGGCGAGGACCTCCTCCAGCCCGAGCCCGGAGGGCGGCGGCCAGAAGCGCCAGCGCCGCAACCCCGCGGCGCGCAGGTCGGCGGCCACGGCGAGCAGCGAAGAGTACCACTCTCCTCCCGCCGCCGGCAGCCAGAGCTCCGCGCCCCAGGCCTCCTCGCCCACGAAGGCGAAGACGGCGAGCCCCTCGATGCCCCGCGATTCGAGCCGGTAGAAGCGGTAGTAGCGGTGGGGGCGGGCATAGTAGCGCCAGTTGAGGAAGGCGGCCGAGCGGCGCACCCCGTCGACCCCGCACGCCTCCCAGACCGCCTCGGCCCAGTCGCCGCAGGAGTCCCCGCTCCTCAGCGCCATCGCGGTCCCTTCCGGGATGTCGCCGGCCAGCTCCATGAAATCCGCCAGCGGCTTGTAGCCGAAGACCCGTTCCCCCAGCCGGAAGTGGCGCTCGCTGGGGAAGCCGAAGATCCAGGGCGCGTCCCCCGCGCGCGGCAGGTCGGCCAGCAGGCGCCGGCCGAGGTCGACCAGGGGGGGCCGCAACCCCCGCCGGCTCGTGCCGGCCCAGTCGACGAGCGTCCAGACGCCGGTCTCAGCCCCCCGCCAGCGCGCCGGCAGGCGGAGCGCGCCGGCGTGGGCCAGGATCTCCCCATCGTCCTCCGCCAGCACCGCCAGCCAGCTCCGCGCCTCTCCCGGGAAGGTGCCGTATTTCCAGGTCCATTCCTCGGGGGTCCAGGGGCGGCCGAAGCGCTCGGCGAAGAAACCGGTCAGCGCGGGGAGATCCTCGGGCGCGGTGGCACGGAAGGCGGTCGCCGTCACCGCTCGCCCCGGTGCCGGAGCCGCATGGTGATCACGTCGCGGAACATCGAGAAGGACGAGCGGATGGGGTCCACGCGGGAGTCCGGCGAGTTGACCCAGACCACCCCCACCTCCGCGATCCTGTACCCCCGCCGCCGGGCCAGCCAGATCATCTCGACGTCCCAGGCGAACCCCTCGATCTTCAGCTCCGCGGCGATCCGCCGCCCCTCCTCCCCGCGCGCCAGCTTGAAGCCGCACTGGGTGTCGCGGATGCCGCGCACGCCGAACAGGCGGATCAGCCGGTTGAAGGTCCGCCCCATCATCTCGCGGTAGAACGGCTGCCGCTGGCGGATCTGCGAATCGGCCAGCCCCCGGCTGCCGATCACCAGCGGCGTGCCGTCCTGGAGGAAACGCTCGAGCTTCTCGATCTCCTCGATCGGCGTCGAGAAATCGGCGTCCGAGATCAGCACCTTGCGGCCGCGGCTGGCCAGCAGGCCGGTGCGCACCGCCGCTCCCTTGCCGCGGTTGCGCTCGTGGCGCACCACCCGCACTCCCTGCCCGGCGAAGGACTCGGCCACCCGGGCGGTCTCGTCCCGGCTGCCGTCGTCGACCACCAGCAGCTCGAAGGGCTCCCGCCGGCGGGCAAGGTACTCCAGGGCCTGGCGGAGGCCTGGCGCGAGGCGCCGCTCCTCGTTGTAGGCGGGTACGATCACGGAGAGCTCGATGCCGTTCTCGTTCATTGGGGACCCTGATACGACGGTCAAAACGACGGGCCGGGGACCTGCAAAGAGCGTTCCCGCCGCCCTACCAGTCCCGCTCGTGGGTCTTCCGGAAGATCGTGTCGTGCGGCGCCGAGCGCTCCTCGTCCGGCCGGCCGTTGGTGTAGTAGTAGAACGAGACCGACTTGCGGCTCAACCCCGGCGGGCAGGTGAGCGGCCGCGGATGGCCGTGATAGGAGAAGTCCGTGGTGTTGAAGACCACCGTGCGGTTGAAGACCGGCAGGACCTTCCGCTCGCAACGCGTCATGTCGCGGTCCCACAGCTCGAGCTCCCCCCCGTACTCCTGCCGCCAATCCTTGTTGAGGTAGACGAGCAGGTTGAGCCGGCGGTCGAGCTTCAGCAGCGGGTGCCAGTTGAAGTCGGCGTGGATCTTGAGGAAGCCGCCCGGCAGGATCTGGTGGGGCCCGGCGCCGCCGAAGTAGGGGTCGGGGATCAGCCCCTCGATGCCGGTCAGCGTCTCCAGGAAGCGCAGCACGGGCGGCGCGCTCATCTCCCAGAGGAAGTCGCGCAGGCGCGGCTTGAGGGGCGAGGTGTAGCGGTAGCCGAGCTTCTTCTCGGTCGGATTGTCGAAGGCCGCCCATTCGATCTCTTCGGGACGGGGGAACTCGGCCAGCACGGCGTCGAGGGTCGCGTCCGCGAACAGGCCGTCGAGGGCGATATGGGGGAACGGCCGCGCGCTCACGTAGCTCTCGCGCAGCGGGCCGGGCTCGATCTTCAGGTCCACTTCGGGTCCTCCGAAAGGGCAAGGGACGGCAGCGCGTCCGGAGCGGCGACGGCGAGCTGACGCGCCCATCGTATCCCTTCGCAGAGCCGCGGGGCCACCTCCTCCGGCCGGAACCGCCGGGCGGCCTCGTACCCCTGCTCGCGGGCGCGGCGCCAGGCGCGCCGGGAGGTGAGCAGCTCCCGGGCGGCGTCGGCCAGCCCTGAGGGTTCCACCAGGGGCACCGCGCCGCCGGTGACGAACGGCGTGGAGGGGATGCGGGTGGCCACCGCGGGGACCTTGGAGGCCATGGCCTCGAGCAGGGGGAGGCCGAACCCCTCCTCCGCGCGCGAGGGGAGGAGGAGGAGGTCGCAGGCGCGCAGCGCCCGCGCGATCTCCGCCGGCGGCACGCCGTGGAGATAGCGGTCCGGCGCCAGCAGCGCCCGCTCCGCCTCGCTCAGCGGGAAGATGGAGAAGCGCAGCACCCGGCAGGGGATCCCCTCCGCGCGCAGCCGGCGGACGGCCTCCAGGGCCACCGGAATCCCCTTGACCTCGGCCTCGAAGATTCCGGGGATGGCGATCCACGGCCGCCGCCGCGGCCCCAGCCGCCAGGCGGGGCGGAACAGGGGATCGAGCGGGGGCGGCACCACCCGGCTCTCCCGCCCGAAGCGCTGGCGCAGGAGCTCGCCCAGGTGGGGCGCCACGGTGAGGGTGGGGACGCGCCAGGAGTAGACCTCCTCGATCTCCGCCAGCACCGGCCGCAGGTGGACCAACCCCCCTTCGTACCCCTGGCAGAAGTGCGCCAGGGGTCCCAGGGAGAGGCGCCGCGCGATCCGCAGGGTCGTCCAGTAGGTGGCGACCACGAGGTCCTGCTCCGGCAGGCGGGGGACGGTGGAGGCGTAGTCGATCCAGGCGGGGCGGATCTCCATCCACTCCGGCTTCGGCCCCTCGCCCAGGATGGTGACCTCGTCGCCGCGCTCCTGGAGGAGGTTGGCGTGCTGGAAGATGACCTTGTTGCCGCCGTTCAGCTCGGGGTGGGGGAGGACGTAGGCGATGCGCATCAGGCCACCACCCGCACGGTCAGCGAGGCCGCGGGCACCCGCTCCAGGATCTCCGCGGGGAGATTCCAGGGCTCGTCCGGAGGCGCGGCGATCCGCTCGGCCGCCGCCGGGAGCCCCAGGGGACTGGGCGACACCTCGACCCAGAGGGGATAGGCGGACGGCTCCGCGGGGAGCCGCAATCCGCCCGGGGGAATTCCGCAGGCCGCGGCGGCGCGCCCGGGGAGCCGCCGGTCGAGCCCCTCCAGCAGGCCGGTGAAGCGGGGCCCGTACCAGCGGCGGCGGAAGCGGCGCGCCGACTCCTCGAACCACTCCGCCGCCCGCGGCTCGCGGTCCGCGCTCTGACCATAGAGGTGCACCGCCCCGGCGGCCGGCACGTAACGGCCGGCGAGCCCCCGGCGCTCCGCCCGCAGCAGCCAGTCGGTCTCCTCGAAATAGAGGCGGTACCCCGCGTCGAACGGCCCGACCGCCTCCCAGGCCGAGCGGCGGAGGGCCAGCAGGCTGCCGCTCAGCGAGAAGCTCGGCAGCGGCTCCCGCGCCTCCCAGTGCCGGCGGGCGTGCCGCCGCCAGCGGCGCCGGGCCCGCTCGGCCCACGCCGGGCGCTTCCCCGCCAGCACCCGCGCCAGCTCCTCGCGCCGGGTACGGACCTCGGAGGGGGGCTGGAGCAGGCGCCGGCCGCGGTCCCACCAGAAGCGGGGGCCGGCCACGTCGGCGCCCCCCTCCAGGGCGCCGAGCAGGGCCGGCACACAGCCGGGTTGGACGATCACGTCAGGGTTCATCAGCACCATCACCTCGGCGGTGGAGCGCTCCGCCCCCAGGTTGACCCCGCCGGCGTAGCCGAGGTTCGCCCCCGGCTCGATCCGCTCGACGGGCAGGGCCGCGAGGAGGGCGCGGCCGGCCTCGTCGCTGCCGTTGTCCACCAGCCGCCACTCCACCTCGATCCCCGTCCCCGTCAGGTCGGCCCGGAGGGCCTCCACGGCGGCCGCCGCCAGCTCCGGCGTGTGGTAGTGGACCAGGATCACCGCCAGGCGCATGGGCCGCCGCCCTAAGCGGGCCGGGTGAGGGCGAAGGTGCAGCCGTAGCAGAGGAAGTCGTCCGGCGCCTTCTCCAGGCCGTAGGCCCAGCGCCGCATCAGGGCCATGGCCGGCCCGGTGAGCACCTCGGCGACCGACTCCCGGGTGAGGTCCCCCACCACGTACTTGCCGTCGTAGTCCTCGCAGCAGAGCACGCATTGGCCCTGGGGGGTGATGTGCAGGTGCTGCAGGGGGCGCGAGCCCACGTTCTCGCAGCCGCAGAGGCGCCGCTCCCGCGAGGCCGGCCGGTGGCCGATCTGCAGGTACCCCGCGCGGTCCATCACCTCGTAGTACTTGACGTCGAAGCGGCTGCCGGCGAAGCGCCGCGAGATCTCCTCGAAGTCCCGCTTGTGGACGTCGTCGCCGGTGCCCAGCACGGCCATGTCCATGACCTCGGCCAGCGGCTTGTCGCGCAGGTAGTCCAGGTTGCGCAGCACCAGGGGGAGATGGTCGCCGCCGCGATCGCGCCGGTAGCGCTCGCGGTCCAGGGTCGAGAGGTTGATCGAGAGGAAGCGGAGCCCCCCCATCGCGAGCAGGGCGTCGACGCGGTCCGGGGTGAGGCCCGAGCCGTTGGTGAGCACGGCCGGCGGCAGCCCCGCCGCCTTGATCGTGCGCACCTGGTCGACGAACCGCTTGTCGGCCGTGGGCTCGTTGTAGTTGATCATGAAGACCGCCTCGATCGTGTCCTGGTACGCCGCGATCTCCCCCACGATCCGCTCGTAGAGGCCGGTCGGCATGAAGTAGTCCTCGCGGGGGGCGATCGACACCGGGCAGAAGTAGCAGGACTGGTTGCACACCGTGTGCGCCTCCAGCGAGACGTACTTCAGCCGGAAGGCGCGCGCCGGCTCCGCGTCCCCCGGCATCAGCATTCCCAGGGAGGACAGTTGGGCGCGGTCCGCCGGGGGGAGCCGGTCGAGGGCCAGCGCGCCGCTCAGCACCCCCTGCAGGGTCTCGTACCCCGGCTCGCCGCGCAGCAGGGTGCGGTCGGTCAGCGGGTTGTAGATCCGGTCTTCCCCGACGTGGAGGAAGGGGTTGACCTGGAGCGCGGGACGGGCCGCGGGCTCGGAGAGGACGGGCAGGCTGGCAGTCTTCATCAAGGCTTCATCTTTCGAGGATCAACGTCCGGCTACGCTCCGTTGTACGGACGAGCCGCTCTCAGCGTCCAGCTCCCAGGTGTGCTCCACCCGGACGAGGCCGAAGACATAGGCAGGGCTGCGGACCTGGAAGGAGCCGGGGATCACCCGCTGGTCGTAGATGTGGAGCCCCTCCTCGTCCAGGAGGAAAATATACAGGGTGAACTCCCCCTTCACCAAAGGGAGGCTGGGGATGGCGAGCCGCGCGGAATAGGCCCGCGCGCCGCTCACCGGCGCCAGGCCGTCGAGATGGGTGGCGAAGGAGCAGACCTCGACGCCGTCGGCGCGGTTGACGCCCACCCCCAGATGGAAGGCCAGCCGGGGGTCCTCCGCCTCCCAGGCCACCTCCAGCTCCCAGGGGTCCCCCTGGGTGTAGAGGGTCTCGCGCCCCAGCAGGCGCGCCGAGGCGATGCGCGCCGGCAGGGAGGGTGGGGGCGGAGCCGGGGCATTGTCTCCGGCGAGCGCGGCCTGGGCGGTCTTGGCCACCAGGAAATTCTCGTACTCCCGCACCACCTCCTCGGTGGGCCCGAGCGCCTCGGCCCTGCCGTGCCGCAGCCAGAGGGCGCGCTGGCAGAAGGCCGAGACGTAGTACATGGCGTGCGAGCAGAAGAGAAGGGTGCCGCCGCCGTCGACGAACAGGCGCAGACGGTCCATGCACTTCTTCTGGAAATAGCCGTCCCCCACCGACAGCGCCTCGTCGATGATCAGCACGTCCGGCTCCACCTGGGTGGCGATCGAGAAGCCGAGCCGCATGGCCATGCCGGTCGAATAGGTCTTCACCGGCTGGTCGATGAAGTCGCCCAGCTCGCTGAAGGCGACGATGTCGGGCATCTTCCGCCGCAGCTCCTCCTGGGAGAGGCCGAGCATGGCGGCGTTGAGCACGATGTTCTGCCGGCCGGTGAATTCGGGGTGGAAGCCCGAGCCCAGCTCGAGGATCGAGGCCACCTTGCCGCGCACCCGGAAGCCGCCGGAGGTCGGCGCGGTGATGCCGGCCAGGATCTTCAGCAGCGTGCTCTTGCCGGCGCCGTTCTCGCCGATCAGCGCCAGCCCCTCGCCGCGCGGCAGCGTGAAGCCGACGTCCTCCAGGGCGCGGAACTCGCGGTGGCGCGGCCGGCGGGTGATCCCCTCCAGCAGGCGGTCCCAGGGGGTGGCGTACGACCGGTAGACCTTGGTCAGCCCCTCGGCCTGGACGGTGGGTTCAACCATCAGCGGGCATTGTAGCGGGGAACGGGTGGGCCCGCGAAGCGGACCCACCCTGAGGGCACAGCCTACGGCAGTGGAGGCGCCGGACTCGGATGATTGAGGACCCCCGGCGGAACGGTGTGGTTGGCACCGAGCAGCACCAGGGTGTACGAGCCGGCCGAGCAGGCGCTGTCGAGGTGGATGGCGTCGAAGCCGACGCTGTAGCGGCCCTGCGACGTCATGCGGACCGCCACGAAAGCCTGGGCGGCCGCCGGGTCGAGCGGGTTGTTCACCGCCGGCGCGGAAACCGTCGTGTTCAGGTCCATGTAGATCCAGCCGAAGTCATACGGCACCGGCAGCGAGGAGCCGCCGACGTGCGTCGACTGCGACTCGGCCGGGAACGGCACCAGCGACGCGTTCTGCGGCTGCGGAGACACCGGGAAGGTCTGCGGCACCTGCGGGTGCTCCTGCTCGTCGAAGATCACGAGGCCTTCCTGGCCCAGCGGGAACCAGAACGGACGGCCGGTCTGGGCCGGGCAGGTGAACGGACCCTGGTTGACCTTCGAGTCGCGCCAGACGATGAAGTCCGTGCCACCGGTGAACGGACCGCCGTTGATGAAGCGGGCGGCCCAGTTGGTGGCCAGCGGCTCGCGGTTGTCCGCCGCGTTCCAGGCCGGAGCG
>QHVW01000180.1 GCA_003223675.1 Acidobacteriota bacterium | reverse complement strand
GACCAGCGGGTTGCCGTCGGCAAAGGCCGCCGTCGAGTTGAGGTAGAAGTAGTCGCCCCAGAGGACGTTCTGGTCCGTCGCGTCGCCCGTGCCGCCCGGCAGGAAGTAGCCGGGGTCGCCGGGGAAGCGCAGGGTGCAGTTGTTGACCGTGTCGACCGTGATGTAGCCGCGGGCGATACCGTCGTTGAAGTTCCGGCCGGCGCAGAGGCCGCCGAACACCGTCGACGCGTTGCCGGTCAGAGCGGCCTTGAGGTGCGCAATGAAGTCCGACGGCAGGGTCGGCGGCGGCAGCAGGCCGGAGCAGCTCGCGAAGTTGATGTCCTGCGAGAAGGCGCCCTTCGGGCTGATCTTGTCGCCCGGGTCCTGACCCGCCGACGCGGTCTGCGGCAGCTTGCCGCTGCCCAGAATGTCGAACAGGTTGATGGTCTGGACGTCGTACCCGGTCAGGTAGACGTTGAAGTCGAGGACCGGAACCGACAGGTCGGACCAGACCACGACGTGCGCCAGGACCGCGGTGGCCGAGGCGTTGTTGATCGAGAACAGGGTGTTCTGCTGCGACCCGTCGGGCGTGGTGGCGCAGGGGGCCTGCACGCACACTTCGAAGTAGGGCAGCAGCAACGTGGCCGCCGGCACCTCATCGATCGCGCAGATCACAGCAAGCGCCTGGCCGCCCAGGGCCAGGAGGCCCAAGAGAGCGAGACACAGTGCGGTCTTCTTCATGACAGACAATCTCCTAAGGTTAGTTTTGCTGAAGCTGAACCTACGAAACGATCTTGACAAACCGTTTCTCCACTCTCCTCAAAAAGAAATCACCTCCTGTTCAAAGTATAGAGTGCTGCGAGCTTTATATCATCCGAGCCTCGCTGTCAGCCCTTTTCGCCGACCCGCGGCCCGGGAGTCGTTGCTGCCGTCCACTGCCCGCGACCCCTGGAGGCCGCTACCGGAGGGCCTGAAGGCTGCGCCCCCCGCCCTCTCCGATGTTTTATGCTGCTGGACTATAGGAGCCTCACTCCGGGCTGTCAAGAGGCAATTTGCCTCTCTACGCTACGCCCCCTGCTCGTCGCTCGTCAGCGGCCGCCGGCCGGCGCCAGGTGCCAGGCCCGGATCCCCCCGCCGGACGGGCAGCGGTCGGGGTCGAACATCGGCGACGCCTCGCCGGCGAAATCGGCCACGATCTCGTTCTTGCCGTCGCCGTCGAGGTCGGCCAGCTTCACGTGGTAACCCGCGCAGGCCCCGGGGAAGGCCGGGATGCCGGTCGCCGTCTCCCGGGTGAAGAACCCCTTGCCGTCCCCCAGGAAGATCCAGGTGTCCCCGTCGCCGGTCAGCGCCACCAGGTCGGGCTTGCCGTCGCCGTCGAGGTCGCCGTGGCCCAGGGCCGAGATCTCCAGCCGCTTCTCCAGCGCCACGAGGGCGCGGCGCTTCCAGGTGCCGTCCTTCTGCGAGTAGAAGACGTCGATGCCGCTGTGCCAGGCCTCCCCCTCGTAGGCCATGTAGCCCATGACGAGGTCGTCCCGGCCGTCGCCGTTGAGGTCGACCGCGTCGACCGAGCGGATGTAGGCGCCGTGGCGCACGTCCGGGATGTCCACCGTGTCCCAGCCGCCGTCGGCGCGGCCGAGGTTGACCAGCCCCTTGCGCCCCTGCACGCTGGTGCCGGTCGCGAAGTCCTTGCGGTGGTCGCCGTTGAAGTCGCCCACCGTCAGGGTGTCGCTGAAGATCTCGCGGCTGGAGGTCCCCTGGTCCTTGCGCAGCCAGGTGCCATTCCCCTGGTTGAGATAGACGACGACCCCGTAGGCCTCCGTCTTCTCGGTCGGCCGCGCCTGGTCGCGCCCCATCAGGTTCAGCCGCGGCCCCTCGCCCGACGCGATGATGTCGGGGCGCCCGTCGCCGTTCCAGTCGGCCACCTCCAGGGTGCGCGAGGAGAACCCCTCCTCGCGGCCGCCGCCCGGCATGTGGAAGTCGAGCCCCTTGCCGATGTCGATGAAGCCGCCCTTGCCGTCGCTCTGCAGCGCCATCAGCCCCCGCAGGTGGACGCCGAGCGCGATGTCCGGATGGCCGTCGCCGTTGAAGTCGCCCACCGCGGCGTCGCCGTAGTCCCAGTTCAGGCGGGGGTACCTGGCCTCGCTCCAGCGCCGCCAGTGCCCCTTGCCGTCCCCCAGGAAAATGACCGGCGGGGTGAGCGTCTTGCGGGCGGCCGAGTGCACGATGTCGAGATGCCCGTCGCCGTTCATGTCGGCGATGTCGAAGCCGTCGCGCCACTGGCCGCTGTCGGGCAGCCCCTGGCTGAACGCCACGAGCTTGATCCGCTGGCTCTCGGGGGTGTCCGCCTGATAACTCTCCCGGATCTTCTTCAGCTCCTCCGCGGACGGCCCCTGCGGCACGCCCGCGGGGCCCGAGCCCACCGCGCGGTAGATCTTGTAGTAGAAGAACTGGTCGTCCTCCTTCACCACGTCGATGTCGATCCCCCAGGCGGTGCGCACCTTGCCGTCGGGCTTACGCAGGAAGCGCATCCCCTCCTTGGCGAGCTTGCCCACGAAGTACTGCCGCCCCTCCTTGTCGACCAGCCACTTGCCGTCCGGCGGCTGCGGGCCGCTCTCCTTGGGATCGGCGGGCACGGTCTTGGGGGCGGGCTCGGCCGCCGGTTTGGCCTTCTTCGGGGGCGCGGCCAGGGCGGGCAGGGAGACGCCGGCCAGCGCCGCGGTGGCGAGCAGCAGCGCCGGGGTCACACGGCGCCACGGAAATCTGAGGATCGACTTCAACACGGGAATGCTCCTTTCTGGGCTTTCTGGAAAATCGTCGGCGACACCGCGCCCAGCAAAAACCGCACCAGTCTCAGATTTCGTCTACGAAAGCGGCCTTGAGGCGTCTGAAGAGCAGAAAACCGG
The DNA here is from genome assembly GCA_003223675.1 of Acidobacteriota bacterium. GTDB lineage: Bacteria > Acidobacteriota > Thermoanaerobaculia > Multivoradales > UBA5704 > DATARR01. The sequence continues at coordinate 1,720 of QHVW01000180.1, read as the reverse complement.
CGCATAGTAGCACAGCCGCCGCGAGCGCCAGCGCGCCGGTGCCGGGCACCAGGGCCGGCGCCCCGCCCAGGAACGACTGGCGGTAGAGCTCGACCAGGGCGGTCAGCGGGTTGAGCGCGATCCAGCCCCGGAAGCGCGCCGGCACGGCGGCGGCGGGATAGACGATCGGCGTCAGGTAGAACCACCCCGTGAACACCATGCCGAGCACCTGCGCGATGTCGCGGAAGAAGACGTTGACCGCGCCGAGCAGGAGCCCCAGCCCGAGGGTGAGGGCGACCTGCAGCGGCACCGCCAGCAGCAGCAGCGGCAGCCCCCCCCATGCCAGCTCCCCCAGGAAGCCCAGCACGCCGAGGAAGATCAGCGCCGCGATCGCCTCGTGCAGCAGGGCCGCCAGCACCACCGCCACCACCAGGATCTCGGCCGGGAAACGCAGCTTCTTGACCAGGCTGGAGTTGTCGGTGACGGCGGTCGACGCCCGGCTCACCCCCTCCTGCACCGCCATCCAGGGGAGCAGGCCGGAGAAGAGGAAGACGGCGAAGTGCCCCGTGCGCGCCCCGGCGAGCGAGATCTTCATCACCGTCGAGAAGACGAAGGTGAACAGCAGGAGCATCCAGAGCGGCTGCAGGAACGACCAGACCAGCCCCAGCGCCGAGCCGGCGTAGCGCCCCTGGAAGTCCCGCTTGACCAACTCGCGGAGGAGGAAGAGGTGATGACGCATGCGCGGGGGATTATGCCCCAGACCCCTATCCTATATAAGAGGTCGGAGATAAGAGGTCAGACCCAGCTCTCCATTGACAGCCTCACGGGGCAGGGATACTATGCTCGTCAGACCAACCTGCTATGCCATTCTGACATAGACAGCACTTTCAGACATGTCAACATGGCCGCCGAGAAGATTCGTCAAGTCCAGTTGGTGGGGCGCAAGATCCGCGAGCTCCGCAAGGAGCACAAGCTGACCCAGGTCGAGCTGTCGAGCCGGCTGGGCATCCAGCAGTCCGACCTCTCCCGCATGGAGAAGGGGGAGTACCGGGTCAGCCTGGACACCCTCTTCCGCATCCTCGCGGAGTTCAAGCTGAGCATCGGCGAGTTCTTCGAAGGGGTCGCCAAGGAATCCATCACGCCGCGGGACGTCCAGCTCGTGCAGAGCTTCAACTCCCTGCCCGCCGACGCGCAGCGGGAGGTCGAGGAGTTCATCGCCTTCAAACGCAGCAAGGAGGGCCGCCATGATGCCGGCTCGCATCCGCACCCCGAATGGGAGACCGAGGAATGAGCACCTTTGAGGAGCTGAGGAGCCTGGGCGAGAAGGCGGTGCGCTCCGGCCAACTGGAGGAAGCCCGGGACTGCTTCGACCAGGCGCTCGCCTGGGCCCGTGAGCACGGCGAGCAGCCGCAGATCGACCTCGGCCTCTGCAACCGCGCCGCCGTGGTGATCGAGTCGGGGCGCGGCGATGGCGAGGTCCCCCACCTGCGCGAGATCCTGGTGCGCAACATCGACCCCTTCATCTGCCAGCTCGCGGCCTACAACATCTCGCGCCACTACGAGCTGACCAAGAACTATAAGAAGTCGCTGTTCTATGCCCGCATCGCGCTCGACCGCGCCGAGGTGCTGGGGCGCCGCGAGTGGCTCGCCTCCACCCACAACCTGATCGGCAACACGCTGCTCGCCGAGAGCCACATCGACCAGGCCAGCCGCGAGTACGAGAAGGCCCTGGAGCTGGCCG
>QHVW01000555.1 GCA_003223675.1 Acidobacteriota bacterium | reverse complement strand
AGCTCCTTGATGCGCGGCCGGGGCGCGGTTTCCGGATCCACCAGGTTGGGATGGCGGCTCTTCAGGGGCTCGGCCATGATTCAGCTCGAATCAGGCCCGGTTCATCTCCAGAGCTTCCTGCAAGGCCGACCGGAGATTCTCCAACAGCTCTTCCCGGGTATGCCCTTGGGAGTTGACACCCGGGATCTCTTCGCACCATCCGATCCACCAGTCGCCGTCACGCTGGATGACCGCCGTGTAGCTTGTCGTCGTTTCCATAGAATTACCTCTTGAGCTAGCCCACCGAACGATATCAGCTCTCGTCCCCTACTTCGTCTTCCGCACCTCCACCCCATCCCACTCCGCCGGCGGCGGGTCCTCCAGGTAGTGGCGGCAGCGCTCGCGGAAGACCTTGCCGGGGCCGTCGCCGAGACGGTCGGCGAGGTCCGCGAAGAGCGCCTCGGCGGCGGCGAAGTCCTGGGCACGGTAGGCGGCGAGGCCGCGGGTGAAGAGGGCGGCGCGCCCGGCCTGCTCCAGGGAGCCCGGGGCGGCGTCCAGCAGCTCGTGGATCCCCACCGGCTGCTGCTTGCCCTTCACCCGCACCCAGTCCAGCTCGCGGAAAAGGAAGGCGTTCCCCGCCGCGGCGGCGGTGAATTCGGAGACCAGGATCTGGGTGCCGTAGTCCTTGTTGAGCCCCTCGATGCGCGAGCCCAGGTTGACGTTGTCGCCGATCACGGTGTAGCCGAAGACGACCTCGGAGCCGACGTTGCCCACCGACATCTCGCCGCTGTTGAGGCCGATGCCGATCCCCAGGGTGAGGTGGGGCGGCAGCTTGCCGTCCCGGTGCCACCCCTCGTTGAGGCGCACCAGCTCCTCCCGCATGGCGAGCGCGGCGCGGCAGGCGCGGGCGGCGTGGTCCGGGTGGGCCACGGGAGCGCCGAAGAAGGCCATGAGGGCGTCGCCCATGTACTTGTCCAGAGTGCCGCCGTTCTCCAGCACCAGCCGGGTCATGGGGGTGAAGAACTCGTTGAGCAGGGAGACGAGGGCCTGGGGGTCGAGGGTCTCGGAGATGGAGGTGAAGCCGCGGATGTCGGAGAAGAGGACGGTCATGTCCCGCCGCTCGCCGCCCAGCTTCACCCGCTCGGGATGGCGCAGCATCTCCTCCACCACGCCGCCGGAGACGTAGTGCTCGAAGGTCAGGCGGATACGCTGCGCCCGCTCCTCCTCGGCGGCGACGCGGACGCGCAGGGAGAGGATGAGGGAGATCACGCCGGCGAGCACCGGGGCGATCACCTGGAGGTGACGGCCGCCGGTGACGAAAATCGCATAGGCCAGTGGCGGTGCGCAGCACGAGGATCGCCACGGCCAGGGCGAGGAGGACCAGTGCGAGCAGGGAGACGCCGGCCAGGAGCCCGGTATCGTGGATGTAGCGGCGGTTCAGGAGATTCTCCGCGACGTTGGCGTGGACCTCGACGCCGGCGATCTCGGAACCGAAAGGTGACGCCTGGAGATCTCCCACGCCGGTCTCGGTGAGCCCGACGAAGACCAGCTTGTTTCGGAAAGTGCCGGCGGGCGTCCGTCCTGCCAGGACGTCGCCGGCAGCGATGGTCTCGAAAGTCTTGGCCGGGCCGCGATAGTTCACCCAGAGCTTGCCCCATTCGTCGGCCTTGACCACCCGATCCGCCAGCTTCACCTCCACCATGCCGGATCGGGGCTCCAGGGCCAGGCCCTTGCCGTCGAGGAAGAGCTCGGCCGCCCGCAGGGCCAGCGGGGGGTAGTAGCCCTGGAAGGGAGGTACAAGACGACGGCAATCAGCGCCGCGGTCAAGGCGATCGAGAGGGTCTGTTTCATTCGACGCCCGGCCTGGCGATCCCTTCACGATAGTGTCTTGTCGTACTCAGAGGGTGATTGGAAAGTTCGCATTCCAGGCGCTCCGCCCACCTTCGGCCCGGGCATAAATGCCAGGGCTAATGAACAGCACCCCCTGAAGGGGACTTTCCCCAAAAAGGGAACTTCGCAAGCCGGATTCATCCGGCGTCGTTCCTAGCCCTGGCATTTATGCCCGGGCGGGGATGAACGTCGTAACAAAGCTTTCAAACACCCTCCTAGAGCACGCCAGGGTCAGGTACTTCCAAGGGTTGGGCCAACCCTGCTTCGTACTCGTCGTCCACCTCGGCCAGCAGCGCATCGAGACGACCGGTCTCCAGGTCTTCTTCGATCTGCTTGTCCCAGAGCTTGGCGTCGTCCTTGACGATCATGATTCTCCAGTCTAAGGTGCGCTGCCCGGTTCGTCAAAAGCACAGCGGAGTGATGAGGGTCTCAAGGCACGAATCCCCGTTCGGATTGATCGGGTCTCATGGGATTCCTTGCGCCTGCTTGCGGAGCTGCGCGAGCTGGCTCTTGAAGCGGACCGGGTTCCAGGTGTAGGGGTTGTCAAGCTCTCTCTTCATCGTCTCCAGGACGCCGGCGAGGCCGGCGCGCACCCGGCGCGGGTTCTTCGCCTGGAGCCGGGCCACCAGGCTGTTGAAGGCCAGGAAGGCCTGCTCGGCGGCGGCCGGGTCCGCCACGGCGAAGGAGTCGGCGTCCTCGGATATGGCCAGCAAGAGGCGCTTGGCATCGGCATCGTCCCACGCGGCTTGGTCCAGCCGGGGGACGACGTCGCCCAGGGCGCGGCTGATCCGCTCGGCCGTCTCGGCCACCTCGGCCGGAGGAGTGCTGAAGCGGGCCGTCTGGTGGGCGAGCTGGGCGACGCCGGCATCCAGGGACTCCCGGGCGTCCGGCGCGACCGCGGTCACCAGGTGGCGGAGGACGGTCCAGCGCGCCGGGCTCCAGCGCGGCAGGCCGGGGCGCTCGGGGTTGCGGACGGTCTTCCAGCGCTGCTCGGTGAGGGAGTGGTGGCAGGAGTCGCAGCTCATCTCGGAGAGCTCGGGCCAGCGCGGCGAGCGGGCGCGGCGGGCGAGCTGGTCGAGCCCGGCGCGGAAGCTCGCCGCCTGCCCCACCGCCCAGGCGCGGACGCCGTGGGTGTCGCGAAGCCCCTCCTTCCGCTTCTTATCGCGGAAGGGCATCCAGTGGGCGGGCATGTCCTCGGTGTAGTTGTCCAGCTCGAAGCTGAGCAGGGGGTGGCCGGCGGCGATCAGCTCGTGGTCCACCGTCTGGCCGGGCGCCCCGAGATGGCAGGAGAGGCAGAGCCGGGAGCGCACCTCCAGGTCCCGCAGGTCGGTCATGCCGGCGGCCACGGAGCGCTGGTGGCTCCAGTCCTGGGCGGTGTGCTCGCGGATCCAGCCGCCCGCCGGGCCGTGGCACGCCTCGCAGGAGATGCCGTCCTCGATCTCCAGGGGAATGGCCTGCTTCTCCTTCGCCACCGCCATGCCGTGGCAGCCGAGGCACGCCGGGCTCTCGGCGGGCGGCACCGGCAACGCCAGGTTGCGGGCGATGATGCGCGAGCGGTCGTTGAACAGCACCCGCCAGGCCGTGTAGTGGCGGTCGCCGCCCTTGAGCCAGGTGAAGTGCTCGTTCTGGAGGACGTCGAAGACCCGCCGCGGCCGCACGGCTCCGTGGCAGTTGCTGGAGGCGCAGGAGGCGGGGCCGACGTACTGACCGGCCTGCGGCGCCGCGGGCTCGGACGGCGGCGGTGGCGGCGAGGGCGGCTGGCCCGCCACAGCGGCCGCCAAGGCGAGGGTTGCGGCGATCCCGCAGAAGGCCAGGCTTGGTCTCCCATTCATGGCCGGGTCTCCGGTGCGCCCGGGGGCTCATCGATAACCGTGTAGAGCCGCCCGCTACGCAGATACAGCCGGCGCATCTCGTCGGCGTTGAAGGGGCGGGCGCCGAGGCGGTTGAAGACGCTCACCTGGTGGCCGCTCTCGTCGGCCGCGCGGTCGCGGTCCAGCCCCTTGGAGAGGGCCACGGCCGGCCCGCGGGTGCGGCGGGTGGCGATGAGGCGCGGCTCGGGCCGGGGGGAGAGGCCGAGATAGCCCGGCACGGTCTCCGGCGAGGTGAGTTGGACGGCCGCCAGGCCGCCCACGCCGTCGGCCACGTAGGCGAAGAGGCTGGCGTTGGTGGAGGCCACCTTGACGTCCCGGGTGTCCTTCAGGCGTCCGTCCGCGTTCCACAACCGGTCCAGCCGCGGCGCTTCGGGACGCTCCACGTCGACCAGGGCGACCCCCTTCTCCCCCGCCGCCACGTAGGCCCAGGTGCGGGCCACGTAGACGCTGCGCCCCGCGAACCCCGCGGCCCGGCCGGCCAGGCTGGGCGCTCCGGGGTCCGTCACGTCCACCACCGCCAGGCCGTCCCTGTCCGCCACGAAGGCGTAGCGGAACTGGACGGCCACCGCCGCCGGCTGCCGGAACCCCGAAAGGCGCGCGGCGATCCGCGGCTTCAGCGGCTCCGCGGCGTCGACCACCACCAGCTCGTCCCGGGTCACGACGTAGACCCAGGTGCCGGCCACGGTCAGCCCCTCGGCGCCGGTGAGGGCGCCGCCGGGGTTGAAGGTGAGGGCGCGTTTCAGGAAGTTGTTCTCCGGATTGCCGTCGGTCAGCGTCGTCACGTCCACCAGGACCAGCCCCTCCTCGCGGTCGGAGACGAAGGCGTAGTCGTAGATCGGGTGGAGCGGCTGCTCCAGGTTGGCGGGGTCCCCCTGCCGCCGCGCCACCGGCATGGTGGTGGGCAGGGCGACCCCGGTGGCGTCGCGGGTGCGCACGTACGTCCGCTGGCCCAGAGGCGAGACCGGCGCGGTGACCACCCGTTCGGAGGCGTCCTTGTTGTCGACGTTGGCCACGTCGTAGACCTCGAAGCCGGCTTTCCCCTGGGCGGTGAACAGGTACTCGCCCCGGAGCTGGAGGCTGCGCACTTCCCCTCCGGAGTGGTGGTGATGGGCTTCTTGAAGCTCCAGCTTGCGCTCCTGATGCGCCTTGTAGAAGTCCGGATAGGCCAGACGCTGGAGATAGCTGCCGATCACCGACTGGGGCTCGTCGGCCTCGGTGACGGTGACCGCCTCCATCCCTTCGCGCCCCTCGCCCACCCAGGCGAAACGGCCGATGAAGTTGACGAAGTTGGTGCCCTGGGTGAGGAGCTGGGCCAGCCAGGCGTTGTTGTCCCCCGCGGCCGAGACGTGGCAGTCGGTGCAGGTCTTGGTCTCGCGGGCGCGCACGGTGTGCGGCACGTGGGGGTTGAACGCCTGGCTGCTGAAGCCCGGGGCGGAGATGGGCGGCTGCTGGACGTAGAACCGCTCGCGGCTGGCATTGGTCGAGGAGAGGACGAGGGCCGAGGAGGAGCGGACGGGGGCGATGCGGTTCCCTTTGACCTTGCCGTTGATGCCCAGCATGTAGGCGTCGGTGCGGATGACCTGCGGGTTGTAGGAGGCGTAGTTGCGGGTCTCGCCGCCTTCGAAGTGGTGGATCTCGGTCTTCGCGTTCGCCTCCTGGGGGAGGTGGCAGCCGGAGCAGGCCGTGGCCCAGGCCGAGTGGCAGGTGTAGCAGGTCATGCGCGAGTCGGCGTGAGCGAGCGACGACTCGCTCCCCGGTACGGAGCCCCAGGTCGCGCCGTCCTTCCGCAGGGTCTTGGCGAGGCGCGACTTCTCGCTGTAGTGGGGGTTGCCCGGGGTGATGGAGTCCAGGACCTGCACCACCTCCCACTCGACCTTCGGATCGAGCATGGAGCGCTGCCAGAGCCGGCCGTCGCGCCAGACGAACCGCCGCCGGCCGGAGGGGGTGGTGCCGAGCGACAGGTCGGTCCCCCCCGGGGGCGCCGCCGGCCCCGAGGTGCGCAGGGTGGCCTTGCTCCGAACGGTGCCGTGGCAGTCCTCGCAGCCGATCTCCAGGGAGTCGCCGTACTCGCCGTGGATCAGCCCGTCGCCGTGGGCGTCCTGGGAGAAGTGGCAATCCGAGCAGTGCATCCCCTTCTCCAGATGGATGTCCTTCAAG
>QHVW01000554.1 GCA_003223675.1 Acidobacteriota bacterium | reverse complement strand
AAATCCTGTTCTTCCGGATCATAGGGTATGGTGGCGGCGGCGAGCATGGAGAGATCTTCTCACGGGGCCCTCTCTTTACTCGCCCCCGGCGGTCGGGCTAGATTTAGCCTTCGCCGGCTCGCCGCCCGGTCCGCCGGGTATCCTCTGAAGGCTTAATTTCTCGGAAAAGATCATGGGACGCATTTTTGAGACCAGAAAACATACGATGTTCGCCCGCTGGGACCGGATGGCGAAGGCCTTCGCCCGCATCGGCAAGGAGATCACCATCGCCGTCAAGGCGGGCGGCTCCGACCCCGCGAACAATCCGCTGCTGCGGCGGGTGATGCAGAACGCGCGCGCGGTCAACATGCCGAAGGACAAGGTCGAGGCGGCGATCAAGCGCGCCTCGGGCAAGGATGCCGCGGACTTCCAGGAGATCCTCTACGAGGGGTATGCCCCCCACGGCATCGCCATCCTGGTGGAGACCGCGACCGACAACCCGACGCGCACCGTCTCGAACATGCGGATGCACTTCAACAAGGGGAACGGCACCCTGGGCACTCCCGGCAGCGTCGGCTTCGGTTTCAGGCGGATGGGGGTCTTCCGCCTCAACCCGGCGGGGATCGACCAGGAGGAGCTGGAGCTGGAGCTGATCGACCACGGTCTGGAGGAGATGGGCGAGAGCGCCGGCGAGAAGGGGGAGCCGCAGCTCGTGCTCCGCTGCGCCTTCGCCGATTTCGGCCAGCTCCAGAAGGCCCTGGAGGACCGCGGCATCACCCCCCTCTCCGCCGAGTCGGAGTACATCCCGATGACCCCGATGGAGCTGCCGGAGAATCAGGCCTCCGAGGTGCTCAGCCTGGTCGACCGGCTGGAGCAGGACGAGGACGTCCAGAGGGTGTTCCACAACCTGGTGTGACCGATATCCCAGGTGCCAGAAAGCAAAAAAGGCAGGGCGCTTTCGCTGCCCTGCCCTGGAACGCCTTGCGGCGGATGTGTCGAAATTGGTTGCGGGGGCAGGATTTGAACCTGCGACCTTTGGGTTATGAGCCCAACGAGCTACCAGACTGCTCCACCCCGCGTCAGTTGTGTGCCTCCCGCCTCCTTGGGAAGCGGAGGGCGATCCTGCCATAAACACACGGGAAGGTCAACGGGCATTCCCGGGCTACTCGATATACCCCAACGACCTCAGCTTCTTCTGGGCCTCCCGTGCCTCGTCCGCCACCCCCTTCCCCTCGTTGCGGGCCAGCCAGGAGGCGAGGGCGTCCCGCAGGCGGGCGTAGGTCCGGCGCTCGGCGGGCAGGACGTTCCTCGTCTCCCCCGGATCGGCCTTGAGATCGAACAGCGCCGGAGGCTTCCCGCCGAGATCCTGGATCAGCTTGAAGCGGCCGTCCGAGACGCTCCGCAGCTCCCCCATCAAGCCGTACTGGAGCTCGTCCGGCACATTGCTCCCTTCGATCTCCCCGCGCAGGCTCCGCCCGTTGAAGCGGTTTTGCTTCGAGCCGACACAGACGGTCTTCCCCCCGATCCCCGGAATCCGCACCAGCAGCGGCACGTGGGCCGAGGTGTCGAAGAGGTTCCGGCAGTGCTTGATATCCCCATGCTCCAGAAACTCCTCACCATGGTCTGAGGCCAGAATCACCAGCGAATCGTCCAGCAGCCCGGCGGCGCGGATGGACCCCAGCAGCTCCGCGAGCTGGGAGTCGAAGTAGGCGATCTCCTCGTCATAGAGGTCCTTGAGGTATTGGAGATCCCCCGGGGCGAGGCCGGGGTTGGGCTCGCCCTTGTAGAGCCAGTTGCCGATGGGGTTCGGGTCCCCCTTGCGCACCCACTCCTTCTCCGGCGTGCCGGTGGCGAAGCGGTGCCGCCAGGATTCGGGCGGCCGGTAGGGGCCGTGGGGGTCGATGTAGTGGAGATAGAGGAAGAGCGGCTTCTTCCCCCGCCGCAGATGGGCCGCGGCCTCGTTGTTCACGCAGTCGGCGTGCTGCCAGACGCAATCCTCCTGGAAGACGTCGAAGCCGCGGTCGAACCCACCCTTGGGATTGAAGCGGCTGGGCGACTTGCGCACCACGGCGCTGGCGGAGACGGCCACCGTGTGGAAGCCGCGGGAGCGGAGGATCTCGGCCAGCGACGGGATGCCGGCCGGGATGCCCATCGCCTGCTCCGGCTGGCCCAGGAAGGCCGCGGGCCAGCGCGAGGTGAGAACCGAGTTGGCCGAGGGGAAGGTACAGGCCGACTGGCTGCGGGCGTTGTCGAATCGGACGCTCTCGCGGGCGAAGGCGTCCAGGTTGGGGCTGGTCGGCCGGGCGTAGCCCCAGGCGCTCAGGCGGTCGGCGCGCAGGGTATCCACGAGGATGAGGATCACGTTGCGGGGGCGCGGCGGCTCGCGGTGGCAGGAGAGCGCGAAAAGAGCGAGCGCGAGGGCCGCGATCCCCCCCCATGGGCGGACCCGTTGGCGAATTTCAGGCATCGGCTTTGCTGCGAATTCGTTCCGTTTCGCCTGTTCCCTTGATTGATCCCTTGAAAGAGCTTGAGCGGCGGGGTTTTTGCAGATAACCTTTCCGCTGGAGTTTAGCGGAAAAAATCTGCTGCGGGAGGAGAGGGATGTTCTGCATCGAAGAGATCGTCGCTCGCGAGATCCTGGACTCGCGGGGGAATCCGACCCTGGAGGTCGATTGCGTCCTCGACGGCGGGGTCGGCGGGCGGGCGGCGGTGCCGTCCGGCGCCTCGACCGGCAGCCGGGAGGCCCTGGAGCTGCGCGACGGCGGCAAGCGCTACCAGGGCAAGGGGGTGCAGAAGGCCGTGGCCAACGTGGCGGACGAGATCGCGCCGCGGCTGCGCGGCCTCGACGCCCGCGACCAGGCGCGCATCGACCGCGCCCTGATCGAGCTCGACGGCACGCGGGATAAGAGCAACCTCGGCGCCAACGCCATGCTGGGGGCCTCGCTTGCCGTGGCCCGCGCCGCGGCCGAGGCGAGCGGCCTGCCCCTCTACGCCTACGTGGGCGGCCCCGCGGCCACGGTGATGCCGGTGCCCCTGCTCAACGTGCTCAACGGCGGCGCCCACGCCGACAACTCGGTCGACATCCAGGAGTTCATGCTGGTGCCGATCGGCTTCGACCGCTTCTCCGAGGCGATCCGCGCGGGCGTCGAGATCTACCACACCCTCAAGGGCGTGCTGAAAAAGGCGGGCCTGGTCACCGCCGTGGGCGACGAGGGGGGCTTCGCCCCCAACCTCAAGAGCAACCGCGAGGCCCTCGACCTGCTGGTGCAGGCGATCGAGAAGGCCGGCTACAAGCCCGGCTCGCAGATCGCCCTGGCCCTCGACGTGGCCGCCAGCGAGCTGGTCGAGGAGGGGGATAAGCCCAAGGGCGAGAAGAAGAAGGCCAAGCGGGGCACGCGCTACGCCCTGGCCGGCGAGGGGCGGAAGGGCCTCTCCAGCTCGGACCTCATCGCCCTCTACCGCGAGTGGCTGGACGCCTATCCGCTGGTCTCCATCGAGGACGGCCTGGCCGAGGGGGATTGGGAGGGGTGGAAGGAGATGACCGCCGAGCTCGGGAGCCGGGTGCAGATCGTGGGGGACGACCTGTTCGTCACCAATCCGGAGATCCTCACCCGGGGGATCGCCGAGGGGCTGGCCAACGCGCTCCTGGTCAAGGTCAACCAGATCGGCACGCTCACCGAGACGCTGGAGGCGGTGGAGATCGCCAAGACCCACGCCTACGCGAACATCCTGAGCCACCGGTCGGGGGAGACGGAGGACACCACCATCGCCGATCTCGCGGTCGCGACAAGGGCGGGGCAGATCAAGACGGGCGCCCCCTGCCGCAGCGACCGGGTCGCCAAGTACAACCGCCTCCTGCGCATCGAAGAGGAGCTGGAGGGCGTGGCCACCTATCCCGGGGCCAAGGCCTTCCCCCGTTGGTCCCCGTGATCCGGCCCGACGCGCCCGTCCGGAGCGATTCCTTCCGCCCCGTGCTGGGCGCGGCCGTCCTTCTCGCTTTCGCGCTGCTGGCGATCGCCGGCCTGAAGAGCAATCGCGACCTGCAGGCGGCGCGCGCCCACGAAAGCATGCTCAAGGCGAAGATCGCCGCCACCCGCGCCGAGAGCGAGCGCCTGCAGGTGCGCATCGACCGCCTGCGCCACGACCCCGGCATGCTGGAACGGCTGGCGCGCGAGGACCTGGGCATGGTCCACCCGCGCGACGTGGTGATCGAGCTGCCCGACCCCAAGGCGGCTCCGGCGCCCCCGGTGGCGACACCTCCCCCGGCGGCGCAGGCGGTGCCGGCGGCGAATCCGCAGGAGCCGTAACCGCCCCGACGGGGCGGCATTCTCCTGCCGGCAATCTGGCAAAGCAGACCTAGACCGCATCGACGTCCACGGTCAACCAGAGAAGCGCCGCCACGACGCATGCTCCGGACCAGAACACCAGCGTCCCATTCCACCCCCACGCGGCGGACATCCTCGGCACCAGCCAGATGGAGAGGACGCCGCCAAGATTCCCCATCAGGTTGAGCATGCCGGCCGCCGCGCCTGGGCTCTCCTCCCCGATGGCCGTCGCGGTGGTGAAGAACGGCGCCTCGGCCCCGTTCACACATCCGGACGACAGGCTCAGGGCAAGGATCGCGAGCATCGCGCTCGGAAGCACCGCCCCCGCTGTCACGAAACCAGCAGCGGAGAAGAGGCACGCCATCGCCACGCGACGCCGCGCCCGCGGGGCACCGATGCGACGGCCAATGCGATCGGCCGCCACCCCGATGAGCGGCGCGAGCACGCAGGCGGCGATACTGGGCAGGCTGCCCCACAGGCCGCTGGCGAGGATGGTGAAGCCGCGTCCCTCCGTCAGATAGCGGAAGAACCAGAACACGAACACAAACCACACTGCGGAGTGCAGCAAGTAGGCGATCGAGAGGCGCAGCAGAGGAATGCTGCGCACGAGGACGCGCAGCTCAGACAGTGCGTCGCGCCGCGCCTGGACCGCAGGCCCTTCCGGCTGCGGCGGCCGCGGCGGCATCAGCGTCACCCACGCGAGCGCGGTGACGCTCGCGATGACACCGCTGAGCACGAAGACCGCGCGCCAGCCGAGCTTCTCCATGGTCGGTGCCATCAAGAGCGGGGCCGCCGCCGCGCCGAGGCTCGCCGCGGCGATGTAGATGGCAGTGGCGCGCACGCGCTCCGTCACCGGTACGTAGATCATGACCGCCATGGCGGCCACGGGGAAGACCGCGGCCTGAGCGATGCCGAGCAGCACCCGGGTGGACACGAGCACCAGGACGGCTCCCTGGCGTGGCACGGCGCTCGTGAGGAACGACGCCACGCTGCAGCCGACCAGCGCCAGCGCGAGAGCCCTCCGCGCGCCGAAGCGTTCGCCGAACATGCCGGCCGGCACTTGAAAAAGGGCGTACGCGAGCTGGAAGCCCCATGCGGTGATGGCGCCCATTCCGATCATCGTGAGCCCCACAGCAGGCACCATGCGCTCTTGCGCCACCGCGACATCCGCACGCACGAGGTATGCGACGCCCGTGACGAGGCTGAGGAGGACGATGACGCGCCAGTGTTGCGGCATAAAGAAATGGTTGCGCCGGGACTCTTCCAGGTTTGGCGGTCGCCTGGGAATTCTATCCCAACGGCGACAGCGCCCGCTCACATCCCCGGCTTCGGTCGGCCGCTAATATTCGGCGCCTCCCGGCGTTGAGAGCTCGCGCTCCGATGGCGATGGATCGGGCTCGCCGCGGTGGCCGGCTCCCTGTCGATCGGCGTGACCATCCTTGCCTTATACGCGACCGGATATTATCAGCTCATCTCTTTCCGCGGCTTCGGTCAGGCGCCCGGAATTCTCGCGACGATCTGGGTCGCGGCGGTGCTCGAGGAATTGGCATTCCGCGGGATCCTCTTTCGGATCCTCGAAGAGGGGATCGGCACCAGGGCGGCTTTGCTCGGGAGCTCGGTGATCTTTGGTGTCGCGCACCTGGCGAACAATGGAGTCCATTGGGTCACCCTCTTCTCGGTCACGCTGGTCAGCCTGATGTTGGCGATC
>QHVW01000553.1 GCA_003223675.1 Acidobacteriota bacterium | reverse complement strand
TATATCCTCGCGCAACCGTTCATAGATGTCGCGGTTGCGGCGCCCTTCCTCGACCTGCTCCTCATTGTAGAGCTTGATCTCGCTCACCAGCAGGCGGGCGAGGCGCCGGGCCTCCTCGTGCAGGGCCTGATTGTCGGCGCTCACCGGCACGCGCGTGGTGGCGAACGCCCAGCCCGGGCCCTCGACGCCGCTCGGCGGCCGCACCTCGGGCGTGCCGCGGTCGAGCGCCGGCTCCTCCGGCGGCGGCACCGGCCGCAGCGGCGAGGGGGCCGGCGGCGGCTCGGGCACCAGGTTGGAGCGCGGGAGCAGCACGGTCGCGTCCGGGCTGGGATCGGGGGCGCGGACGGGCTCGGGCTCGACGGAGCGCGGGAAGCGGGGGACCTCCTCTTCCATCGGCGGCGCCGGCTCCCGCTGCGTGGAGAGCAGGCCCTCGGAGGTCCGGGGGAAGCCGGGGAGGGGCATCGCCTCGGTGACGCGCGCGGTGGCGGCGTCCCAGGCCACGCTCTCGCCGGTGACACGCGGCGGAGCCTCGACCGGCGGCGCTTCAGGAGCCTCTTCCGCCGGGGCGGCCCACGCGGGGGCTTCCGGCTCCGGGGCGGCGTACGCCGGCACCGGCTCCGGAGGAGTCAGGGCCTCCTGCCGCGGCTCGGGCTCGGGCGTCGCCGGCGCGGCGGCCTCGGCCGGAGCCGGAGCTTCAACGGCGGCGGCGGCGGCCGGCTCCTCGGCGATCTCCGCCACGGCGGCCGGGGCTCCCCCGCCGTCGATGCCGCCGTCGAGGGCCAGCGTGGGCGTGGAGGAGCGCTCGCGGAAGGGCAGCGTCTCGATCGCCTGGGCCGCGGCGTGGGCGAGGACCTGGAGCGCCTCGACCCCGAGCTCGGCGCCGTCGAGGCGGTCGGCATAGAGGCCGGCGGCCACGCGGTCGCGGAGCAGGATCGGCACCAGCACGCCCTCGCTGGGCAGCGGGCTCTCGATGCGGCTGCACAGCGCGGCGCAGTCCGAGGCGCTGAGCAGGATGGCGCCCTGGGCCTGGGCGAGCCGGCCCCAGGCGCCGTCCTGGGCCTCCAGGGTCAGGTCGCGGAGCGCCGCGTCGCCGAAACCCTCTCCTCCCCACCCCCGCAGCTCGTTGCCGCGCACCAGCAGCACGGCCACGCGCGAGGCGTAGTGGGCCGCCTCGCGCAGCAGGGCGGAGAGGATGTCCGCCTGCGAGCGGGCGCGGTCGATGCCGGCGATGGCGTCGCGCAGGGCGCGCACGGCGCCGCGCCGGGCCCCCGGGCCCAGCTCCCGCTCGGCGGCGGGGGCGAGGTCGTCGTGGGACAGATAGGAAGGCGGCAGCGACGGGGTGAAGTCCTCCAGCCGCCGCTGGATCTCATCGTTGCTGGCGCGCAGGCGCTGGGAGATCTCCTGACGCAGCTCGGCGAGAGCGCGCTCGACCGAGGCGCCGATCTCGCTGTTCAACTGGTGGATTCTTTCCGAAAGGGACATCCGTTGCTCTCCGCGGCCGTCCTCTGTGTGTGAAGGTTCAACTATGGGAAGCTGATTATTCTGGACCCGCCGCGCGCTGTCAAGGAAAAAGCCCTCTGGAACAAGGGCTTAGGGGCACGCGCGCTGGCGGGCATTGATGCCCGGGCGGGGCCGTGGTACGTTCGGCGCGGGCCAGATATAGGAGATCATCGATGGACCCGAGCCCTCGCGGACCCTTCCGAGCGCGCCGGCATGGCGCCGCGCTCCTCTGCGGCGCGCTGCTGCTGCTCGCCGGCGCCCCCGGCTGCGGCCGGCGGGCCGCGGAGAAGGCGGAGCGGCCGGAGTCCTCCGAATCCCAGTCCGAATGGGCCTGGCTCCAGCGCGCCAAGGCCGACCTCGACGCGCGGCGGGAGCGGCTCGCGGCCCAGCCCGATCCCAGGCTCCAGAAGGAGACGCAGGCCCTCTCCGACGAGCTCAACCGCCGCCTGGCCGCCTTCCTCAATGCCGATCCGCCCATCCAGGGGGAGCCGCTCAGCAAGCGCCAGAAGGACGCCCTGCGCATGAAGAGCGACGAGGAGATCCATCTCGCCCGCACCTGGCTCGAGCAGGGCGGCGACTTCCAGCGCGCGATCGACATCTACAAGGAGGCGCTGGTGGTGGATCCCGACAACCCCCGGCTCAGGGAGGAGCTGGCCCGGGCTGAAGGCCGGCGCTACATGACGCACGAGACCTTCGCCCAGGTGCAGAAGGGGATGGAGCCGGACGAGGTGCGCCGCCTCCTCGGGGCGCCCAACCTCAACAACGTGCGCAATTACCCGGAGCGCGGCGTCACCGGCTGGTTCTACCCGCGCGACGCCGGGGGGGACGCGGCCGCGGTCTGGTTCCACAAGGAGGACGGCAAGACCGTGGTCTACCTCACCGACTTCGACGCCCTCCATCCGCCATCCGCCGCGCCGGCCCCGGCGCCGCGAAGCGCGGCTTGACTTTTCCCCGCTTTTGAGCGAAATTTACTCCCTACGCCCCCCGAAGCCGGGGGGCGCTTTCATCCAGGCAAGAAAAGAGGTGAGTGCCCGATGCCTGTTGTGCATGTGCGCGAGGAGGAGAGCTTCGAGAACGCCTTGCGCCGTTTCAAGCGGAAAGTCGAGAAGTCAGGGATCTTGACCGAGCTGCGGAAACGGCAGCACTTCGAGAAGCCCTCGGTGAAGCGCAAGCGCAAGGCCGTGCAAGCCCGCAAGAAGATCATGCGGAAGCTGCAGGAAGAGCGTCGCCAGGGTCTGGCCTAAACGCCAAACACCCCCTGCGCCACCCGGACGGGAGGAGGCCGCAAGGCTTCCTCCCGTTTTGTTTTGTGGGCCCTACCGCCGGCCTGCCGCCGCCATCCCTTCGCCGGACTTGGCGAAGCCGGTGACGATGTAGGTGCCGGAGCGCTGGTCCTTCTTGAGCTTGAGGATCTGCTTGCGCTCGGCATCCTCCAGCATCTCGGAGAAGGTGCTGTAGCCGTAGTAGCCCTCGTTGAAGGAGGGCTTCTTGCGCTGCATGGTCTGCTTGATCATCGAGCCCCAGAGCACGTCCTTGTTCTCGCGGATCAGCGCCTGGATCGACTCGATCATCAGGCTGAACGCCTCGGCCGTCTTCTTGTTGAGGCCGTCGAGCTTGGGCCCCTTCTGCGAGTCGCGCCAGACGTCCTCGTAGTAGATGAACTCGTCGCAGTTGTCCACCAGCAGGTTCGACGAGGAGTTCTTGACCCCGATGCCGATGACGTACTTGTTGTTCTCCTTGAGCTTGGAGACCAGGGGGGAGAAGTCGCTGTCCCCCGAGAGGAGCACGAAGGTGTCCAGGTGCTCCTTGGAGTAGGAGAGGTCCATCGCGTCGACCACCATCTTGATGTCGGCGCTGTTCTTGCCCGAGTAGTACTTCTGCGGGATGTCGATCAGCTCGATGGCGGCCTCGTGGAACGGGCGCTTGTAGTCGCTGTAGCGCTCCCAGTCCGCGTAGGCCTTCTTGACGATGATCTTCCCCTTCTCGACCAGCCGCTCGAGCACCAGGTTGATGTCGAACTTGCTGATCTCGGAGTCGCGCACGCCGAGGGCGATGTTCTCCAGATCGCAGAACATGGCGATCTTGCGCTCCTGGTCGGCGCGCTGGCGGTCGGGGACGGAGATGACGATCTCGCGCGCCACGGACTCGACCTCGGAGGGGGAGATCACGTAGCGGGAGGGGGACGGCACGGGAGTGAAACGGCGGGGGGTGGGGAGGGTCTCCTCGACGGCCGGCTCGTCGCGCCAGGCCTCGTCCTCCTCGTCCTCCTCCTCGGCCGGCTCGGCGGCCGTTGCGGCGGCCCCGGGAGCGGCGGCGGTCTTGCCGTTGCGGCGGCGGCCGCCGCGGCGGCCCCGGGAGCGGCGGCGGCGGCGCCCTTCGGCGTCCTTGTCCTCGCCCTCCTTGACCTCGCCGTCCTCGCGCTCGGCCTCGCTCGCCTCCAGCTCCTCCTCGTCCTCGTCGTAGGGCTCCTCGGCCTCCTCTTCGGGCTCGTGGGGCTCCTCGACGGGCAGGGGGTGAGCGGCGGCGGCCTCGATGCGCGGCTCCTCCTCCCCGAAAACGGGGACGGGGGAGACCGGCTCGCCGCCCCACTCGCGCGGCTCTTCCGAGTAGAAGGGGCGCTCGCGCGGGGGCTCGGGCTCGACAGGCTCGAAACGGGCGGGCTCGAAGCTCGCCACAGGGGTGGGGGGAGCGGGCTCAGGCGCCTCTGGCGCCTGCGCGGGCTCAGGCGGATTTTCAGTTGTCGGCTTGTTACGGTTCCCTTCTTCCAGGCCCTCAGCCGTAGGGCGCATCCACCATGGGCTCAAGTTAGCTCCTTCTTCGCGAGCCCGGGGAGGGCTCGTCGTCGGTCATGTTCATCAAGGCAAGCGTTTTACTCGCTACGAGCGGCAACGGACCGGGGTTGTAGCTCGGGCCACAGCACGAGCCCTTTTTTCACAGGAGGTCCCATGAAGAAGACCGTCAGGAAGATGTCGCTGTCCAAGGAGACGCTGGGCAAGCTGGACCCCAAGTATCTCTCGCAGGTTCAGGGGCGTCAGATCGGCACGGGCGGCTGCGTGCTGAGCATCAACATCTGCAGCAACCACGAGACCTGCTCGACCTGCAACCCCGACACCGAGCAGCCCTTCACGGTCGTCCAACAGGGCTGATCGCATCCCTTCAGTCGAGATCGAACGGACGGGGGGGCGGCCCCTCGTCCGGATCCTCCTCGGCGCGGCGCAGGGCCTCGCGGAACTTCTCCTCGAGGATGCGGTCGCGGTCCTTGAGGGCGGAGACCTCGCGCTGGAAGATGTCCTCCGCCCGGCTCTTCTCCTCGTCGAGCCCCTTGAGCAGCGAGTCGAAGTCCTTGCCGCCGGCGATCGGCTGCTTGGCCTTGCGGTGGGAGAGGACGGCGCCCGTGGAGGCGTCGAGCACCAGATCGGAGCCGCAGTCGGGACATTGGACGGTCAGTTTGCGGGGCTCGTCAGACGTGGCCCTATTCTAGCCACATCTGGTAGCGTACGCCGCATGTCCGAGACCGAACGCCTCCCCAGCCGCGACCAGGCCTGGGATCTGCTCTGCCAGTACACGGAGAAGGAGGGGCTGCGCAAGCACGCCCTGGCCGTCGAGGCCGCCATGCGCTACTACGCCCGCCTCTGGGGCGAGGACGAGGCGCTCTGGGGCCGGACCGGCCTGCTCCACGACTTCGACTACGAGCGCTGGCCCGACGCCGAGAACCACCCCTACCGGGGGAACGAGATCCTCGCCGCCCAAGGGTACCCCGAGGTGATGCGCACGGCCATCATGGGCCACGCCCCCTACACCGGCGTGCCGCGCGAGACCCGGCTGGCCAAGGCTCTCTACGCCTGCGACGAGCTGGCCGGCTTCGTCACCGCCGTGGCCCTCATCAAGCCCAGCAAGTCGCTGGCGGACGTCGACCTCTCCTCGGTCAAGAAGCGCCTCAAGGAGAAGGCCTTCGCCCGCGGCGTCCACCGCGAGGACGTCTACAACGGCGCCGAGGAGATCGGCCTGCCGCTCGACGAGCACATCGAGAACGTGATCAAGGCGTTGCAGGCGGAGGCGGGGGGGTTGGGGTTGTAGGCCGCCCGGGGATGAATCCCCGGGCTACGTCGTAACCGAAAAGCCGCCTGAAGGCGGCTCTTGGGTCAGCTTTCTGATTCCGGAGCCGGCTTCAGCCGGCTTTTCGTTTGAGGCGTAGCCCGGGCATTGATGCCCGGGCGGGGGGCCAGCGCCGAGACTCCCACCGCCACCCCCACCGCCGCGGCAACCCACCCCCACAGAAATCCCCTGGGTCTATACAGCAGGTCCACCCGGCTCTCCCCCGCCGGCAGCCCGGCGGCGAGGAAGGTCTCCTGATCCACTTCCGTGGGACGGGCCTCGCCGTTCACCAGGAGGCGCCAGCCGCCGTCCTGGTAGAGGACGGAGCCGAGCCGCTGCGGCTGATCGAGGTCGACCCGCGCCGTGATCCAGGCGTCCTCCAGACGAGGGATCGAGAGGGAGCCGCTCGGGGGGACGGCGGCGAGGAAGAGCGCTCTTCGCGCTCCGGGCTGCTGCCAGACCGCGCCGTCCGCGTCCGCGAAGACCTCTTGGAGAGGGAGCGGGAGCTGGACGTCCGGCGGCGTTAGGAAGTAGCGCACGCCCAGCCGGCCGTGCGCGAGCCGCTCCACGTAGGCCTGGGGAGCCATGGGGTTGTAGATCCGCGCGTCCGTCAGGCCGTAGAGGGAGGCCAGGTTGGGCGGGAGGTCCTGACCGAAGGCCGCCATCCGGAAGCCCGGCCCCCGCTCGGCGCCGCGGCCGAGCTTCTCCTGCAGGAAGAGAAGGGGGCCGTTCACCGGCAGCGCCAGCCGCCGTGGCATCGGGGGGTTGGCCGGTCCGTGCAGCAGCAGGAGCTCGGCCAGGATCGCTACCGCTACCCCCGTCACGGCCAGGGACCGCCCCGGCCGTCGCCAGGACGCCGTCCCCACCAGCAGCAGGGCGGCGATCCCCAGGAAGCGGAGCTGCCAGCGCAGCCAGCCGAGGCGGAAGACCGCGAGACGGCCGGGATCCAGGGGATCGGGATGGGCGAGATACCCCCAGGCAATCACCAGCCCCAGCGCCACGGCCGCGATCAACAGGGATGAGCGCCGGACCTCCCCGAGACAGAAACGCTCCAGGGTGCAGGCGCCGAGATAGGCCAGACAGAGCGCGAGCGGCAGCAAGAGCCGTTGGCTCGCCAGAAACATCAGCGGCAGGCAGACGGCGCTCACCCCTAGCGCCACCCGCTCCTGGGGGAAGCGGCGCCGCGCCCGCATGGCGAGCAGGGCCGCGAGGAGGGTCGCCGTCCCCACGAACCCGCTGGCGTCCTCGTTGGTGTTGGTCAGCCCCCAGTACTCGACGAAGCGGCTGTCGCCGTAGGAGTTGGGAGCGACGAGGGGAAGATAGGTCTGGGTAAGGACCCCGCTCCGGACCTGCCGGTGCGGCGAGGGCTGCCCCATCCGCGCCGCCCGCATCGTCTTGGGAAGGTATTCGGCCACGGGCAGGAGGACGGGCGCCGCCATCATCCCGGCCACCAGCATCGTCAGTCCTGCCCGCCGGGCCAGCGCCCACCGCAATCCTTGGGGACGCTGGAAGATCCGTCCCGCGAGGAAGGCGAAGGCCAACGCCAGCGCGTAGAGGATCGTCTCCGGATGTCCCCCGAGCAGCAGGGCGAGGGTGCCCAGCGCCAGCAGGAGGGCGTCCCGGCGCCCCCCGGGATCTTCGCAGCGGGCGATCCCATAGAGGACGAGCGGCAGGAGCGCCGCCGAATTGGCGATCGGCCAGCCCAGCCAGAGGAGGAGGAAGCCGCCCAGCCCGAAGGCGAGCGAGCCGGCGAGCGCCGGGGCCTCTCCCAGCCCCTGCCGGCGCATCCAGAGGAAGCCGAAGACCAGGGCGAAGAGCACCCGCAGCGCCGCCACCACCCCCGCGGCCCGCAGCAGCGGGAGGGGGTATCCCAGCAGCACCAGCGGCTGGAACGCCTGCGCCTGCGGATCGGCGAGGAGGGGCATGCCCGCCCCGGTGAAGCGGTTCCAGAGCGGCCAGCGGCCTTTCGCGAAGGCGTCGCGGACCCGCGCCAGCGACGGCGTGACGAGCTGGATCAGATCCCCCTGGAGGAGGTTGCCGTGGGGGTGGGTGGGCGCGAGCCGCAGGAAGGGGACCGTGCCGCGCAGGCCGTCGAGAGGCAGCAGCAGGCCGCCGCCCCCGAGGACGGTCCCGAACAGGATCAGGATCGCCAGCGCGAAGACGGCCAGCACCCGCAGCGGCACCGCGTCGTACCACCGGCGGAGCGCCCCGGCGAGCGACGCCCCCACCACCCCGACCCACAGGGCGGGAAGCAGGTCCACCGGGCTCCAGTTGGTCATGGGGAGGGCAGTGTAGCAGGGCCCCATCGTCGGCTCCCGCTCCCGCCCGGGCATCAATGCCCGGGCTACGATGCAACCGAAAAGCCGGC
>QHVW01001077.1 GCA_003223675.1 Acidobacteriota bacterium | reverse complement strand
CGCCTTCGTGAAGTAGGCTACACCTATCTAAATTTGCTGTTGGCAGACGGCCTTAAGAATAAAAGGCAAGACGCTCCCGCCCAGCGCGAGGAAGACAACGAGTGAAATCCTGGCAAAAAGGCCGGCGAACACAGCCGATCGAGCGGACGGCAGAGCCGCCGCTCATCGGCAAACCCGTTCGCCATCGCCCACAATGTGGTGCGTAGCCTCTCGCTGGGCGGCGGGCTTGCGGCGGCTGTCACCGATCACCCTAAAATCCCCCCGTGCGATCATCTAAAAATCCCCCCCTCCCCCCCAGCGGAAGGAGGTAGGGATGGACAAGGAGAGCGGACAGGAGATGCTTGCCGTGGCGCCTGGAGGTGCCTCGGAGGTGTCGTTGATCGCGGAAAGTGCCTGGGAAGCGGTACGTGGGTTGCGGGAACGGGGATTGAGCCGAAAGGCCATTGCCCGAGAGCTGGATCTGGACATCAAGACGGTGCGCAAGTGGCTGCGGCGGCAGTGGGCGCCGCAGCGCCGGCCGGGCCAGGGTCGGAGCCTGGACAAGTGGGAGAGCTTCCTTCGCGGTCGGGCCCCGGAGGTGGGCTTCAACGCCGCGGTTCTGTATCGCGATCTGGTGGGCCAAGGCTACGCGGGCTCGTATCCGACGGTGGTGCGCTACCTTCGTCCGTGGCGTGAGGAGGCGGTGCGGGATCAGCGCTCGACCGTGCGGTTCGAGACCGACCCTGGCCAGCAGGCGCAGGTGGATTGGGGATCGGCGTGGGTGTGGCTGGGTGAGCATCGGGTGCGGGTGCACCTGTTCGTGATGGTGCTGGGCTACAGTCGGCGGATCTTCGTTCACGGCTACCCCGGGGAGGGTTTGGAGTTTCTGCTCGACGGCCACGCCCGGGCCTTCGAGCATTTCGGGGGTCGCACGTCGAAGATCCTCTACGACAATCCGCGGACGATCGTGCTGTCGAAGGACGAGTCGTCGGGTTGGGTGGAGTGGAACGCCACGTTCAAGGACCGGATGGACTTCTACGGCGTGGAGGTCCAGTTGTGCCGGTACTACCGTGCGCGGACGAAGGGGAAGGTGGAAAGCGGAGTCAAGTACGTCAAGGGTAACGCCTTGGCCGGCCGGCGGTTTCGGGATCTGGACGAGCTCAACGCCGGTCTGCTGGCGTGGTGTCTGGAGGTGGCGGACCAGCGGGTGCACGGGACGACGTTCGAGCGGCCGGCCGAGCGGTTTTCCCGCAGCGAGGCGGCGCAGATGGTGGCGGTGGACGCTCGTGCGCCTTCGCCGCGCGAGCAGGTGAAGATCCAGACGGTGCCGTCCGACGCGCTGGTGCCGGTGGAGTCGAACCGGTATCCGGTGCCTCTGGGTTGGGAGCGGGCCGCCGCGCAGCGCCCCACCGCCCGGGACCCCTAACGCCGATAACGCCGAGGGCCCCCCGCAGTGGGACCCGGCCTACGTCGGCGCGACGGGTGAGGTGGAGGTGCGCTCGTTGGGCGCCTACGAGGCGATCGCCGCCGGGGCGGGCTCATGAGCGGCGGGGGGAGCCTGGAGGCGATCCAGGACCAGATGCGCCAGCTCAAGCTGGTGCGCATCGCCGAGGAGTTGCCACTGCTGCTGCAGGACGCCAGCAAGCGGGAGGCCTCCTACGCGGAGTTGCTCCAGGACCTGCTGGGCCGGGAGCTGAGCGCCAAACAGGATCGCCATGCGGCGATGAAGACGACGATGGCGCGCTTCCCGTTCCAGAAGAGCCTGGAGAGCTTCG
>QHVW01000552.1 GCA_003223675.1 Acidobacteriota bacterium | reverse complement strand
GATCACCGGATGATCGGGATTGTTGTGATAGGTCCGGAAGAATTGCTGGACGCCGGCGAGGAAGGCGTCCTTCCCCATCTTTTGATAGAGCATCCAGAGCGCCCAGCCGCCCCTGTTGTAGATGACCGTGACGTCGCCCCGCCGGCCTTCGAGCTCCAGGGTCTCGGTGAGCGGCTTCTCGTCGCTCGGCTGGCGATTCTCGCCGTAATCGGCCTCGATGTCCGCGGCGAAGGTCTGCCGCGGCCGGGGGCCGCGCATCTGATCGAGGAGCATCATGGTGGCGAAGTTCGCCGCCCCTTCGGCGAGGACGATCCCGCCCGGCCCCTCGCCGCCCTGCATGATGTGCCCCCACCACTGATGGGCCGATTCGTGAGCGGCGATGGTGAATGCCACGTCGCGGTCCGGCGTCGGCATGGCCAGGAAGCCTACCCCTTCGGAGAAAAAGATGTTGGTGGCATTCCCGCGGGCGTATTGGGCGTAGGCCGGGAACTCGTTGAGCCGCAGCTCGCGCCAGGGATAGGGCATGTACCACTGGGCATAGTAGCGGCGCGCGCCGTTCAGGGCCTCCAACAGGCTGTCGACGTTGTAGGGCTGGCGCGGATCGTAGAAGACAGCGGTGCCCGGCCCCCGCTTCACCGCCCAGTGGCTGCCGGCGGCGATGTTGAAGACCCGCACCGGGTAGTCGCTCTCCCAGACCCGGACGCGCCGGCCGTTCCGCACGGTCTCGGAGGTCAGGACGCCGGTCGAGTTCACGATGTAATCGGCCGGCGAGGTGATCCGGATCTTCTGTGTGAACGCCGAGCGATCGAGCTCGGCGTCGGTGATCCCGTCATAGAAATGGGGCGGATAGATCCGCGGCTCCGAGCGGTTCTTATCCTCCTCCACGCCGATCTTGGGATCGAAGCCGATCTTGGGCACGAAGTCGGGGTTGCGGCCGGTGAGGATCGCTCCCGAGGGGAGCAGGAACTCGCCCAGGGGGAGATCGCCGCCGTTCCTGGAGACGCCGGGGAGGATCGTCCCCCGGTAGTGGAAGCCGAGCCGGAGGGACTCTCCCGGCGCCAGCGGCTTCGCCGGCCGGAAGACGTAGAGGTGCGAGCGCTCCTCCGGTTTGTAGGGTTGGCCGTTCAGGGTCCAGGCCAACCCTGACCAAGCGGTGCCGCCGGTGACCGGGAACCAGTAGAGCGGCTGATTTTTCTGATTTTGCAGATCGTAGAAGCCGCTCGCCCGGAAGCCGCGCGTCGCGGGATCGAGATCGAGATCCATCTCCACCCGCGTGACGTACGGCAGCGGCTGGCCGGTCCAGGTGTTGAGGTTCTTCTGCCAATACTCTTTCCGTTCTTTCTCCACCGTGGCGCCCTGGAAGCCGCGGTTGACCTCGCCCCAGAGGATGAGGCCGAGCACCAGCGGCGACATGGCGAGCACGCCGGCGGTGCGGAGGGTCCGCCGGCGCTCGACGGGAGGGAGCACGGGGTGCAGCCGGTCGCGGTCGCGGCGGAGCAGGAAGCGGCCGGCGATCCAGCCGAACAGGGCGGCCAGGGCGAGATAGAAGAGCCGGTTGAGCACGATCGCCCAGCGGTCGATCTCGAAGCGCCCGAGATCGCTCCAGGGCACGGCGGCGCCTCCAGGGCCGGCGCCGAACAGAGGCCAGTTGCCGACCCAATTCATGTGGCCGCGCATGAAGAAGAAGGCGGTCAGCAGCGCCGCCCCCAGCCCCACGCCGTAGGTGGCGAAGCGGCTCTTGGTCAGCGCCAGGACCGCCGCGATGAAGGCCATCCAGACGATCATCGTGGGGGTGAGCAGGAGCCCCCAGACGATCAGGAAGGGCCCGATCTCCAGCGGCACTTTCCCCTGCCCCGCCATCATCAGGACCGCCACGCCGAACGCGCCCAGGAGAGCGACGCCCAGCACCGCGAGGTTCGCCGCGAGCTTGCCGGTCACCATGGCGCCGGTCGGGGCTGGTGTGGCGTAGAAGAGCGGGGCGATCCCGGAGGTCCGCTCGCGCTCCAGCGACTCGACCGTATAGAACAGGAAGAGCAGCCCCAGCGCGAACGTGAGGTAGGGCAATCCCATGGCCGCCGCCGTCCCCGGCGTCCACAGGAGGACGGCATTGAATTCAGCTCCCCGGGCATCCCGGTAGAGGATGTAGAGGAACAGCAGGATGAACGGGATGAAGATGTAGAGCCCGGGCTGGGCGATCAGCTCCTGGAGCTCGAAGCGGGTCACCGCCCAGGCGCCGCGGAGGAAGGTCACGGGGCGCGAGGTCATGCCCAGGACGCCGAGGGTCCGGGCCGGCGCGGCGGCCGCGGCGGCGGTCTCGGGACGCCGCACGCGGGCCGGCCGGCGCAGCCGTCCCGCGAAATGGCGGCGGGAGAGGTCCACCAGGAGCAGCCCGGCGGCGGCGAATCCGATCCGGCTCAGCAGGAAGGGGGCGTCGTAGGCGATCGGCCGCGTGTTGTAGAAGGCGATCCCGCGGTCGGTCAGCAGCCAGCTCTCCTTGAGCCAGCGGAAGCCGGACGGGTCGAGATAGCGCAGGACGTCCGAGACCCCTTCGCTGATCCGGGGCGGATACGTGCCCCACAGAAAGCTCTGGCAGAGCAGGAAGACGAGCACCGGGAACAGGAAGACCAGGATCGCACGGCCGGTCCAGCGTCCGAGCGCGAAGCTCACCCCCGCCGTGAAGACCACGGCCGGCGCCAGGAAGACCAGGAGCGGCCGGACGTAGGCCATGAGGTGGAACGGGCCGTAGATCTCGGGGCTGCCGGGGTCCGGCAGGAGATGGGTGAGCAGCCCGGTGCTCAGGGGCAGCACCAGCACGGCCGCGAAGGCGGCGAGCAGCGCGGCGAGGAATTTCCCCCAGACGTACTCGGCGGGGCGCAACGGCGTCGAATGCAGCAGGTCCCCGACCTTCTGCTCGGCGTCGCGGATCAGGGGCATGCCGGCCGCCACCGCGACGAAGAACGAGACCATGAGGAAGCTGATCAGGGCGTAGACGTAGGTGGTCTGGAACTCGGAGTCGGCCCAGGCCTTGTTGCCGCCGAGCGAGGTGTCGATCGAGCGGAAGATCCAGGAGCCGCGGGACATCAGGTAGCCGTTCCACAGCATGATCAGCGCGAAGATCAGGAACAGCGGCCGGCTGAGGCTCTCCTTGAGATCGAGCCCGGCGACCAGGCCGAGACGGCGGAAGCTGAATCCCTCCGCGCGGGGGCGGGCGTGGTCGTAGGGGGTGGATAGCGAGCTTTCCATGGGGTAAGAGCCTCCCAGGACCACTACGGTAGTCGGGGGGGCGGGGTTGCAGGTACAGGGCATCTTGCCCTATCGGCGCCAGCCCTCCGAAGCCTCACCCTCGGTCCCTCTCCACTTCGTGGAGAGGGAGGGCCCAGAGAGCAAATTTTTGCAGATTCGGCAAGGTCAGCTCCGCTACGTTCCCCCTCTCCACGAAGTGGAGAGGGGGCCAGGGGGTGAGGCCTCGGAGGGCAGGACGCCCCAGCGGACACGAGGGCTGTGGGCAAGGCCTGCTCACCGCAACCGCACCACCACCAGCGTCACATCATCCTTCACCGCCTCCCCCGCCGTCCAGGCCTCGGCGGCGCGGCTCAGCCCGGCGATGATCTCCTCAGGTGCCCGGCTCCCCATCTCCTCGAAGAGAGCGCGGACCCGCGGATATCCCAGCGGGTCCCCGTCGCCGTTCGCCAGCTCGGGGAGGCCGTCGGTCATCAGCAGGATGGCGTCGCCGGGGGCCAGGTCGAGGTGGCGCTCCTCGTAGTCGAAAGCGAAGCCGCCGAGGGGCATCCCCTGGAGGGAGATCTCCTCGGCTTTGCCTCCCAGCTCCATGCGGCGGACGGCCCGGGCGGCTTCGTCGAGCAGCTCCCGCGGCTCCCGCTGGCCGGCGAAGGCCGAGAACAGGCTCTTGACGGCGGTGACCATCGTCCCCGCCCGCGCGCCGTGGCCGGTGGCGTCGCCGATGGCGGCGGTGAGCGCGCCGTCCGCGCCGAGGTGGAAATCGTAATAGTCGCCCCCCACCTCGGTGGCCGTGCGCATGGAGACGGCGATCGCGAATCCGGGGTGCTCCGGCAGGGTCTTGGGAAGCAGGGAGAGCTGGAAGCGGCGGGCCTCCTCCAGCTCGGTGCTCTTGCGGTCGTACTCGGTCTGGAGCAGGGCCTGCTCGATCTCCTGCTGCTGGCGCAGCCGCTCCTGCTCCAGCAGCCGGTCCTGATGGAGCCGCAGATCCTCCGCCATCTGGTTGAAGGTCGAGGCGAGCTTGCCGATCTCGTTGCGCGAGCGCACGGGCACGCGCGTTTCGAGGTCCCCCTGGGCGATCCGCCCGGCCCCTTCGGTGACCAGCTTCAGGTCGCGTGTGACGCGGCCGGAGAGCGGCAGGATGCCGAGCAGCGCGAGGCCGATCATCCCCAGGCCGTAGCCGAAGTTGCGCGCGGCCGTATTCCGCACCTCGGCAAGGGGCATCCGGCGGGCGATGCCGAAGGCGACGCCGCTCTCCGGGTCGCGGGTGGTCGCGAACACCCAGTCGCCGTAGGCCCAGCGGGCCGAGGGCTTGCGGACGCCGACCACCAGCGGCATCTTGCGGATCGTCTCCCGATCCTCCGCGCTGACGGTGTGGAGGTTGCCCTGGGCGTCGAGCGCGAAGGGGATCTCCCCCTCCCCGGCCCGGCTGTGGGCCAACACCCGGCGCAGCACCTCGTCGCCATGCACCTGGGCCCGGATCGTGCCCACCCTCGCGCCCCGGTCGTCCCAGACCGGCGCCTCGAAGTCGCGGCCGAGGACGGCGCGGTCCCGCCGGGCCTGCTCCACGGCGGCCTGCCGCTGTATTTTCTCCTCCACCTCCCTCGCGATCGCCTGCCGGCGCTTTTCGGCATCGGCCGCCAGCGCCTCCTTGCTGGCCTGCTGGACTTCCGCCAGGGTCTGGGGATCGATCCCCGGGACTTGCTCCAGCCCCTTGTGGACCTGTTTGAGGATCTGCGAGACGTCGATGACCACCTTCGTGGGAGGCACAGGAACAGTGGGGGCGGCCTGGCCGGAGCCGGCCGGCGGGGCTGGCGCGGCGGGAATCCCGGGATGGTGCCCCGGGTGGACGGGAATGAATTCCAGAGATCTGACGAGCGTCGCCGCGTCACCGAAGCCGAGGACCATCCGGCCCAGAAGGGGATCGGGTTTCCCCTGGCGCTTCGCCTCCGCGGCGTTGAGGAGATCCTGGACGGGGATGCCTCCCATCCGCTGGACGCCCTGCCCGAGATCGCTCCGGATCGACGCCATGCGGCCGTCCATCTCCCTGGACAGCGTCCGCGCCTCCGCCTCCGTCGCCTGGCGAACGGCGCGCAGGGACGTGTAGTAGGAGTAGAGGACGATGCCGGTCAGCGGGACGACGGCCAGCAGAAGGAAGGCGAGAACGAGTTGGGTGCGGAGCTTCATCAGGAGTTGTACGGATGGGCGGAGCGGAGGTTCTGGGGGAAAGGCATCACATCTCGTCGATGATTCTCAACTGATCCGATCGGGGAGGGGCAACGACCTCGATACCACATTCCGTCCGCAGCCGCCGGATCAGCTCTCCCGAGATGGCGCGTTCCCGTCCACGTTTCCAGGTCTTGCGCTCGCCATGGGGACCGAACAAGGCGAGCGCCTCCGATCGCGCGGGGTCATGGCGGAGCCAGTAGAAAATCCCTCGAAAGCCTGCCCGGAAAAGATTTGCGGCCCAGGACTGGGGACGCTGATAGGGTACGAGCGTGCCGATCTCGGCCGTGATCCCGAACCCGCTGGCCCGCCGGGAGGTCACATCGGCAGCCAAGACCTCTTCAGGGATCTGGAGCTCGCAGGTTCCATGTGGCTCCGGCAGATCGAAACGCCCGTCCATCGTGCTGCCGAACCACCAGGGTCCCCGCCCTTGGCGAACGACGCGGAGCCATCGGCTTCCGGCGGACAAGATCCGCGAGGGAAAACCTGCGAGGCGGGAGGAATCGTCCGGCGGCAGGCTGAGGGTGGGGAATTGCCGGACCGGTCTCAATGGGAGGAGAAGCGCCGCGCCGCATCCCGCGCGAGGGTCAGGAGAGGCGTCATGTCCACGCCGTCACGGAGGGCTTGGATGATGGATCGCCCGTCCAAGGTGGACATGGACGAAACCAGCCAGCCTGCCAGTGTCCAATCATCCACCCCACTGTCGCGGAAACATTGAAGGATTTCCGGCAAGCCTGGCAAAACTTCGTTGCGGTGGTTGAATTGGAAGATCGGGTAGACGACCACCCCGTCCGCGGTCTTCAATCCCAGCAGGGTACGGCGCTCCCGGCGATCCGCCACCGCCTGCCGGGAGATCCCCCCAA
>QHVW01000551.1 GCA_003223675.1 Acidobacteriota bacterium | reverse complement strand
AGGGTCGCAAAGAACAGTGTTCACAGTACTCCCTCGTTCCTGCAGAGTCTACCGATCTCGCCTTCGGTCCAGTCTGCGACGCTTCCTCGAAACGTAGCGCTGGATGTGCCAAGCCTCATCTGCGGTCGCGTCCACCAACACCAGGCGTGATGTGAACACGCCCTTGACGATTATACCAGCCCTACCCTGTGGTGTCCTAGTACTACGTCCCTCACAGGGGCTTCATCTCGACACAAGACGCATGCACCGAGCTCAGCGGTCTATCCTTCGGACCAGCAAGGCGTGTAGCATGCCCTCCACTACAAATCGGAGAGAGGCAAGCCATGCCTGAAATCATCGACCTGAGCCAGGAGATCTTCCCCGGCATGCCGGTGTACCCCGGCCTTCCAGAGGTGGAGATCACCGTCCACGTCTCGCACGAGCAGTGGGACGGCATTACGGACAGCGACGTGATTACACCGGCCGTGAATCGCCTGGAGATGGGCGAGCATACGGGCACGCACGTCGACGCCATCAACCACATGGCTCGTCAGTACCGGGGACAGTCGATCGACACGATGCCTCTGACAATGTTCTATACGGAGGGCATCTGCCTGGACCTGTCTTATAAAGGATTGCGGGAATTGATCGAGGTGACCGATCTGGAGCGCGCTCTGTCCGCGGCGGGCCTCAAGATCAAGCGCGGGGATACGGTCCTGCTCTATACGGATCACTACCGGCGCGCCTTCGGGACCTCCGATTGGCACCGGGGGCCCGGGGTGAGCGTCGAGGCGGCGCGGTGGTTGGGACGGCAGGGGATCGCGGCCTTCGGCGTCGAGACGGCGTCACCGGGGGTGATCGACGTCTCGAACAAGGAGGTCCATCGGATCTGCGGGGAGCTCGGCTTCACGCACTACGAGAACATGGTCAATCTGCACCAGCTCATCGGCCGGGGGCGTTTTCGCTTCATCGGGCTGCCGCTCAAGATCCGGGGCGGCACCGGCTCGCCGGTGCGGGCGGTCGCGGTGTTCGAGGAGTGACCGCTCGCACTGGCAATCCTAGACCGGAAATAGACCGCCCGGCCCGTTCCGCCCTTCCGGTCCCTGTTTTCATAATCCCAGGCCACGATGCCCAACGAGGACCGACTCCGTTACGCCGCGGCGGCCTGCCAGACCGATTTCGGCAATCCCGCGGACCGCTCCGGCATCAAGCCGCACGTGGACCGCATGGTGACGATGATCGCGCAGGCGGTCGAGGGGTATTCCCCCTTCCTGCCGGTCAAGCTGGTCGTGTTCCCGGAGTTCGCCCATGCGGCGCCGGTCTATCCGACGGCCCGCGAGCTGCTCGACAAGCTGGCGATCCCGGTCCCCAACGAGCACACCGAGCGGTACGTGGAGAAGGCCCGGGAGTATGGGATCTACATCCAGACCGGCACCTTCCTGGAGCGGGACGACCGCTATCCCGGGGTGGTCTTCAACGCCACCTGCCTGATCGGTCCCGAGGGGATCCTCTCGAAGTACCGCAAGGTCAATCCGTGGATCCCCTGGGAGGTGCACGCGAGCCCCCACGACCTGCCCGGGTACGCCGAGGAGATGTTCCCGGTGGTGGCGACGCCGATCGGCAATCTCGGGGTGGCGATCTGCTACGACTGGCTGTTTCCGGAGGCACTGCGCCAGCTCACGGCCAACGGCGCCGAGGTGCTGATCCGGGTCTCGGCCTACATGGACCCCTGGGGGGCGACGCCGCCCATGGACTGGTGGACCGTGGTCAACCGCTGCCGGGCGCTGGAGAACATCGCCTACGTGGTGGCCGCCAACCAGGCGGCGAGCCTCTCCCACTATCCGCCGTTCTCGTGGCCGGGCGGCAGCATGGTGGTCGATTTCGAGGGGCGGGTGCTGGCCCAGGCCGACCCCGGGCCGGGGGAGAAGATCGTGGTCGCGCCGGTGGACGTCGCCGCCCTGCGCCACGAGCGCGCCACGCGGCGCGGCCATCAGACCCTGGGGCACCTGCGCAGCGAGGCCTATCCGATGTACCGCGGCAGCTTCTATCCGCCGGGCCGGGGGGAAGATCCCGCGGCGCTCACCATCGAGGGGATCGGCGAGGCGATCGAGGAGGGGAAGGAGAAGTTGGGGTACCGCAAGTGAGGTGGTTACGTCCTCGGAGCGCCAAGAATCCGCCGTCACGGCCGTAGCGGCCTCACCAACCTCAACGCCGGCCGGGTGTTGTACTCCTCCCGGTATTGCCGGTGCTCCGGGTCGTCCGGGAAGCGCTCGGCGTCCGGGTAGGGGTAGCGCGACATGGCGTGGAAGGGGAGGGGCTCGACGCTCTGCGAGAAGGCGGTGTTGGGGTCGGCGTCCTTGGCCCAGCCGTCGACCAGGAGGAGGAAGTCGCGGCGCCAGGCGGCGGGGAGCGGCGGCAGGGCGGCGGCGTCGAAGAGCAGGCGGACCTCGTCTCCCGAGCCCATGATCAGGAGCTCGTCGTCGGCCGCGGCGAGCAGCGGCTGGACGTCGCCGTAACGGGTGTAGAGCCCGGGGGTGGGGTTCCAGTTGGAGAGCGGCATCACGCGCGCGTAGTCGAACGCCTCGGGCTGCTTCCGCTCGGGATCGATCACCGGCGTCGAGAAGCCGCGGAAGTGGAGGCCGGCGGACCGGGCGGCAAGCGGGGTCAGCCGGGCCTCGGGGGCGGCGGTCTCGGGGATCAGGAAGATCTCGTCCCAGTAGACGCAGACGCTGGTGACGATCCGCACCTCGCGCGAGGCGGAGAGGAACTTGCCGGTGAGGTCGACGGCGATGGTCTTCGGCTTCCCCGAGGGGATGCCCATGTCCGCGATCACGGTCTGCCAGCGGCCGGCCGCGTCCTTCACTTGCAACTGGGGCATCAGCAGGCCGCCGGCGTGGGGGCCGCGGAGGGCCTGGGAGGCGCCGAAGAAGGTGCTGCCGTCCGCCCAGTCCACCCAGCCGGTGAGGACGAGGACCGCCCGGCCGTCCGGCGCGGCGTCTGCGAAATCGAGGTCGAGCGTGTGCGGCGCGGCCATCCCCGTGAAGTCGCGCGGGAAGCTGTCCGGATAGGTGCCGTCACGGGCGAGGAGCGCAGGGAGCACGTCGCGGCCGTCGCCGTCGCGGGCGGCCACGGGGCGGATCCGGTGCCGCGTGCCGAAGAGGCGGAATGCGGGGAACGGCGGCCCCTTGAACTTGTCGTTGGTGAAGATCTCGAGGTCGCGCGGGTGATCGACGGCGATGAGCCGCACCTGATCGAGATAGGAGACCTCGTGCAGCTCCTCGGTGATCCGCACCTCGTAGCGGCCGTCCACGGCGCGCAGGGCCTCGGCCGGAATCTGGACGTATTCGTCGTGGTCCACGGGGAAGTACTCGCCGTCGCCGGAGCTGGCGCCGAGGGGGGCCACGCCGAGGACGTCGGTGATGAACCGGAAGCGCCGGCCGTCCCAGGTGAAGATCATCGGGCAGGAGCCGGAGAGGCGCTGCGCCTCTTTGTAGACCGGGCGCGCGCCCGCCGCCTGGTGGGGCTCGTTCTGGATCAGGCCGTTCGGCCAGGTGATGCGCACGGTGTCGATTTCCCGGTGGTCGCCGAGGCCGAAGAGGAGCGGCGTGCCGGTGTAGAGCCGCTTCTGATAGCCCATGCCGGCCTTGACCTCCACCCGGGCGAGCGGGCCGAGCTTGAGGTTCTTCACCCCCTGGAGCGCCACCCGCAGCCAGCGGTGGGCGGCGGGGGTCCGGTTGGCGAGGACGGCGAGCGAGCCGTCGCTCCCCACCATGGCGAGGTCGGGACGGCCGTCGTCGTCGAAGTCGGCGGCGGCCAGCGCGGCCGGGCGGGCGCCGAGGGTCTGGCTCCGCGGCGCGAAAGCCCCCGGCCGCTCCGCCGGCCAGGCGGCGAGGCCGGAAGGAGCGGCGGCCACGGCGTCGCCCGCTCCGCGGCTCTGGAGATCGGCGAGCAGGAAGGGGCCGGTGGAGGAGGAAGGGGCGGGCAGGCTCGCCCAGGCTCCCGTCCGCGCGTTCCCCTCGCCGTGCCCTTGCGCGGCGGTGCGGTTGGCGGCCAGGATCAGCCCTGAACGGCTGGCGGCGCCGAGATCGGTCCAGCCGTCGTTGTCGAGGTCCCAGGCCGTCAGATCGCGGGCGCCCGCGGGGAGGAGGGGGAGCGGCTCCACCTCGAAGCGGCCGGCGAGCCGGTCGCGGTAGATGGCGCCGGGCCGGTCCGCGTAGGTCACGGCGAGGTCCACCCCGGGTGAATCGGCCACCGTGTCCACCGCCGTCGCCGAGAGGACCTTGCCCGGCGCGAACGGGAACCGGGCGGTCTCGTCGCTCCAGGTGCCGTCGCCGTTGTTGCGCAGCAGGGCCGGCCGGTCTCCCAGCAGGAAGAGGTCGAGATCGTAATCGTGATCGTAGTCGAGCCAGACGGCGGCGCGGAAGGAGCCGGCCGGGAGCTTGAGGGGGAGCGCGACGAAACGTCCCTTCACGTTGTGGAAGAGGCGCGGGCCGGGCGCCAGCACGCAGAGGTCGGGCAGGCCGTCGTTGTCGAAATCGCCCGGCACCGCGGCCACGACGCCGGTCAGGCTTTCCAGCCCGCTCGCGGCGACGAGCGCCGTGCCGTCCTTGTAGAGGCGGATCCCCTTGTCCGACCAGGCGAGGAGATCGGGCCGGCCGTCGCCGTCGAAATCCAGGACGGCGAGC
>QHVW01000550.1 GCA_003223675.1 Acidobacteriota bacterium | reverse complement strand
CTCGTCGTAGACCCGGCGCTGCTTGGACGGTAATTCGCAATAGATCGTCTGCTCGGTCTTGGGCGGCAGCTCGCGGGCCACCTGCTCCTTGGTGCGGCGCAGGATGAGCGGGCGCAGGGCGCGGGCGAGCAGGCCGCGGTTTTCGGTCCGCGGCTCGCCGGCGTGGGCGCGGAAGGTCGAGGAGGCGCCCAGGAAGCCGGGGTTCAGGAACTCCAGCAGGCTCCAGAGCTCGCCCAGGTGGTTCTCGACCGGGGTGCCGGTGAGCGCCAGGCGGTGGCGGCCGCGCAGCAGGCGGGCGGCCTTGGCGGTCTGGCTGGAGGCGCTCTTGATCGCCTGCGCCTCGTCCAGGATCAGATACTCGAATTCCGTCTCGCGCAGCAGGGCCACGTCCTTGCGCAGGGTGCCGTAGGTGGTGATCACCAGGTCGCAATCCTGAAAAGGAGCGCCCTCGCGGGCCCGGCCGGTGCCGGTGTGATCGAGCACCCGGAGGGCCGGCGTGAAACGGGCCGCCTCGGCGAGCCAGTTGAAGACCAGCGAGCGCGGCACCACCACCAGCGACGGCGGGAGATTGCTCGTCGCCCGGAGCTCGCGGCGGGCTTCGAGCAGGGCGAGCACCTGCACGGTCTTGCCCAGGCCCATGTCGTCCGCCAGACACCCGCCGAAGCCGAAATCCCGCAGGAAGTGGAGCCATCCCAGGCCGGCGCGCTGATAGGGGCGGAGCTCGCCGTGGAACCCCGGCGGCGGATCGGCCGGCTCGATGCGCGAGAACTCGTGCAGCCGCCGGCGGGCGCGCTCGAAGGATTCATCGGAAGTGATCTCGGGCTCGTCCGCCAGCCAGGCGTCGAGCAGCACGGCCTGGACGGAGCGGAAGCGCACGTGATCCCCCTCGGCGGTCCCCAGGCGGGCGATGGGCGCGAATTTCTCGATCCACTCCTCGGGGAGCATGCCGAGGCTGCCGTCGTTTAAGGGAACGAACCGCTGGCCCCGGCGGATCGCCGCGAGCACCTCCGGCAGCGGCACCGTGCGCCCCTCGAATTCCGCCTCGCCGTGGAGATCGAACCAGTCGACGCCGGAGGAGACGGACATCCGGAAGGGGCCGGCGGAGCGGTAGTGCTTCCCCTCCGCCTCCACGGACCACCCCTCGGCGAGGAGGGTGGACACGGCCTTGGGCACGCGGTTGGCGGGGATCTGCAGCGCCGGCAGGCGGGAGAACGGGTCCGGCTCGGAGCGGAAGCCGAGCTCGCGCAGGCGGGCGGCGCTCCAGCTCTCCGCTTGCCGGTCGCGGAGGAGGAACCGCCGCTCCTCGGGACGGTAGAAGCCCCGCTGCGGCGAGCCGGAGGCCACCTCGTGCCCCTCATAGAGGAAGGAGAGCTCGGCGCGCGGCGCGCCGCGAGGCCAGGCGGGGGAGAGCAGGCGCAGCAGCGGCCGGGGGGCCGGGCGGGCCTCCTCGAAGCGCATGGATTCCGGGAGATCGAGCTTCGGCAGATGGCCCTTGGCCAGCAGAGCCCCAAGCAGCTCGTCGCGCTCGGCGGCGGGGACGCGCAGGGCCCGTGCGGGCTCGAGCAGGGCGAGCCACCGCGATCCGGCGTCCGCGAGAGGTGCCAGCCGATTGACGGAATTATTGACGGGATTATTGACGGAATCATTGACGGGATCATTGGCGAGCAGGAATCCGGACCCGCCGAGCACGAGGGGCGGCGGGCTGGCCGGCAGCCGCTCCTCGCCGCGGCGCAGCGAGGCGGCCAGCCGGACGCCGCCCCCTTCCTCCTCGCGCGCCTCCAGCCAGAGCTCCCAGGGCGGCCCGGCGTCCCAGACGACGGGCGCGCCGATCTTGGATTCCCCTCGATCGGAGCGATCCGGGCGCGTCCAGAAGCGGTCTGTGGCGCCGAGTTGGGGGACGAGGAGCCGCGCCGCCGCGGGAGAGAGCGGGGCCACGGCCGGGACCTGGGCCGAGGAGTCGATCACGGACCACCGTTGCGCCGGCGATTCGGCCGCGGCCAGGCTGAGCAGGGAGAGGAGGGTGCGGTCCGGCTCGGGGAGCTGGGGGACGTCGTCGCGGCGCAGGCTCAAGGGGGTGATCGCCTGCCACGAGCCGTCCTCCTGCCGCCGGCCGGTTACGGCGCGCACCGTGAGCTGCTGGCGCTTGAGCGTGTCCGGGACGTCCAGCAGATAGAGGATCTCGCGGCCGTCGGTCAGCAGCGAGGGGGCCGGATGGGGGGCGGGGCTGGCGGCGAGCTGGGCGAGGGAATCGCGCCACGTCTGCACCGGCCGTATGCGCTCCTGGGCGGCGCCGGGCATGAGGATCGTCCGCGGCAGATCGCCCGCCGACCCCCGCAGCGCCTTCCGCTCGTCCGCGGCCAGGACCGTGGCCCACACGTGCTTGCAGGGCTCGCCCCCCTCGAAGAACGCGCAGGAGCAGAAGACCCAGACATTAGCCTCCTCCCGCCGCAGCGAGACCCGGTACTCCTCGCCCCCCGAGACCACCGCCTCGACGTCCTCCGGCCCGGCGGAGACGATCTGGACCTTACCCGTCTGAAAATACTGCCGGCCCCGCTCGCGGACCCGCCAGTCGACGAAATGGGCGAGCAGAGTGGCGAGAGTCATGGGAGGGGGATGGTATCAGCGCCGGGCATACACCGCCTCCCGGTGCGCCGTCCCCTTCTGGACCAGCCGGATCATCCTCTGGTCCATCAGCCGCCGCAACGCCGTCGAGGCCAGGCGGGAATCGATGGGCTTGCGCAGCTCGCGCGAGTACCGCCGGTTGACCTCAGAGGCGATCGTGGTAGGGGTGAACGTTCCGTCCGCCGGCATCTCGGCCACCGCCCGCGCCACCAGCCGGCTGGGAAGCTGGATCTTCAAAGGAGCGGCCGGCACCTCGGGAGGGGGAGAGGGGACGCCCGACCGTGCCGCCATCTCCGCCGCCGCCGCAGCGGAAGCCTTGAACGCCTCGTAATGCCGGGCCACCGTCTCATACTCCGCCGCGTGGATCGCCCGCTGGTCACGATGGAAGGCCTCCTGAGCCGCATGCTCCGCCTCCCGCTCGCGATGAAACCGCATCTGCTCTTCCAGACTCGCCAGCACCTGCGCCACGGAAAGCTGTGAGCTCATCCTGATATCTCCTCTGGATCGCCATCTTGTCGCGAAGAAGGATTGAACCTGTCGCATAGTCTACCCTGGAACGTCCGGATTGGGCCAGAGCGGCGGACTCCGGAGGAAAACCGTCGCGAAGCCCCGAGACTACGCGACGCCTTCGGTTATTACGCGGCAGATAACAATGCTACGCAATGGATAACGCCAGATCGAGACAGATAAAATTACATCGCGACGGATAAGATTGCATTGCAACGAATTGCGACGAGTACGCGACGCCTGGGAATGCAACGCGTCGCACTGTCGTAGTTCGCGACAGATAAGCCAGTTACGCGACAGATAAGGCGGCATCGCGACGCCTATCTGCGGGACGAGCTGCCGATCGGTACTATGCGACGCCTAAGCTTAGTACGCGACGCCGTAAGGATAGATTGCGACAGAGAAGGAGGCTACGCGACGCCTGTCGGGAGACCGAGACGGCCACGGCGCCGCCACCTCGACCTTGCCGAGCCCAAAGACGGCGCCCTTGCCGGCGTGGAGGATCTCGGCGGCGCGGAGCAGCGGAGCAAACGGCGCGACGTCGCCTCAGAATGTGTTAAGCGAAGTTGTAGAGTCATCAGTTTTTGGATTCGCCGAGCACCCTTCTCCTGCGTTCTTGATTGCCGGATCGGAGGGCTCATCTGCAAGAACATCAGGCTTAAGCTGAACTTTTCGAAACCTGTCAGGCGCATGCATAGTCCGATGAACAAGCCGCATATTATATATTACCCAAAGTGTCACCGCTAGGGCGGATAGAGCTTCCACAAGAAAAGTGCTCCAAGGTCTGCTTCTAAGAGCGAAGTTAATAATAATTGCTATAGTGGATGCGCCAAGGGAAATTGCAATGGTCCTGGTAAGAACTGGGTCCGCATGAGGATCTTCTCGCCGTAATAAAAACGCATAAACTATGGCAAGCACGAAGTATGCAAAAACAATTGGCGCGATATAGCTAAGGCCAGATTCGGTTGGCGTTAGAGTGGGTGCGAGCAAGAGACAATACACCAAGATAGGAAACAAAAGATCTAGGATCAACCTTGTCAGACTTCGATAGGGGATTTTTGAAACATGTACGTGATAGCCGAGCCAATCTCCCAGGCCTAGAAGGAGCGCAA
>QHVW01000549.1 GCA_003223675.1 Acidobacteriota bacterium | reverse complement strand
CCAGCGTCCAGACGAGGAGGAGGACGTGCCAGGTGTGCTCGGTGACGCTCTCGGGGTCGGCGACGCCGCGCAGGACGTAGCCACTCCGCGGGATGCGGTCGAGCGCCTGGACCTCGATCAGGAGGTCCAGGAGGGTCTGGTTGGCTTTCATGGATGGGGCGCTGTCTACACCCGCACCCGGCTGGGGCCCGCCGCCTTCACCGCTTCGTCGACGCCGCTCTCGTACTTCTTGAAATTGTCGGCGAACATGTCGGCGAGCTTGCTCGCCTGGGCGTCGTAGTCGGCGGGGTTGTGCCAGGTGTCGCGGGGGTGGAGGAGCTTGTCCGGCACGCCCTCGATGCGCACCGGCACGGCGAGGCCGAAGATCGGATCGGTCCAGGTCTCGGCGTGGTCGAGCTCGCCGGTCAGCGCGGCGGTCACCATGCGGCGGGTGAAGCCGAGCTTCATCCGGTGCCCCACGCCGCAGGGGCCGCCCGTCCAGCCGGTGTTGAGCAGCCAGACCCGGGAGCCGTGCCGCTTCAGCTTCTCGCCCAGCATCTTGGCGTAGACGCCGGGATGGAGCGGCAGGAAGGGGGAGCCGAAGCAGGTGCTGAAGGTCACCTTGGGCTCGGTGACCCCGCGCTCCGTGCCCGCCACCTTCGCCGTGTAGCCGGAGAGGAAGTGGTACATCGCCTGCTCCTCGGTCAGCCGGCTGATCGGCGGCAGCACCCCGAAGGCGTCGCAGGTGAGGAAGACCACGTTGCGCGGATGGCCGGCCATCCCGCCGAGGTCGACGTTGTGGAGCTGGGTGAGCGGATAGCTCGAGCGGGTGTTCTCGGTCAACCGGTCGCTGTCGAGGTCGAGGCGGCGGGTCTCGGGGTCGCAGACCACGTTCTCCAGGATGGTGCCGAAGGCGCGGGTGGTGGCATAGATCTCCGGCTCCCCCTCCGGGCTGAGGCGGATCACCTTGGCGTAACACCCACCCTCGATGTTGAACACCCCGGCGTCGCTCCAGCCGTGCTCGTCGTCGCCGATCAGCGTCCGGTTGGGGTCCGCCGAGAGGGTCGTCTTGCCGGTGCCGGAGAGGCCGAAGAAGAGGGCCACGTCGTCCTTGGTCGCGCCGTAATTGGCGCTGCAGTGCATCGACAGCACCCCCTGCTTGGGGAGGTAGTAGTTCATCACGCTGAAGATGCTTTTCTTGATCTCGCCCGCGTAGCGGGTGCCGCCGATCAGCGCCACCCGCTTCGCTAGGTCGACCAGGATGAAGGTCGAGGTGCGGGTGCCGTCGCGCCGCGGATCGGCCTCGAAGTTGGCGACGTTGACCACGGTGAAATTGGGCTCGAAGCGGGAGAGGACCGCGGGGTCCTCCTCGCGGATGAACATGTTGCGGGCGAAGAGATTGCGCCAGGCGTCGTCGGTGATCACCCGGACGTTGATGCGGTACTGGGGATCGGCGCCGGCGTAGCCGTCGAACACGAAGAGGTCCCTTCCCTTCATGTACTCGCGGGCCCGGGCGAGCAGGGCGTCGAATTTCTCCCGCTCGAACGGACGGTTGACGTCCCCCCACCAGATGTCGCCGTCGGTCGCCGGGTCCTTGACCACGAACTTGTCGTTCGGCGACCGGCCGGTGTGCTGTCCGGTCTCGCAGACCAGGGGGCCCTCGGCGGCGAGATACGCCTCGCCGCGCCGCACCGCCAGCTCGGTCAGCCGTGCCGGCGGCAGGTTCCAGTACACCGTGCCCGCGTCAGTGATCCCTTGTTTCTCTATGCCGAAGCTGCTCACGGCCGGCCCTTCATTTTTCATTCCGCACCTCGGAAACAGGATTCAGTGTGATTTTTGAGAAGCCAGATAATCCACCAGGAGCCGCGACATGGTGCGGATGCCCACCGGCACCGCGCTGTCGTCCCCACGGAAGGTGGGCGTGTGCAGGCCGCCCGACTCCGTGCCCGGCTTGAGGACGCCGAGCCGGTAGTAGAAGCCGGGGACTTGGCTTGCGAAATAACCGAAGTCCTCGCCTCCCATGGTGGGCTCCACGATCTTGACGTTGCCGGCCCCCACGATGCGCTCCATCAGCGGCTGGACCTCCTGGGTGAGCGCCGGGTTGTTGATGGTCGCGGGCGCGTTCTTCTGATACTCCATCTCGAACGAGGCGCCGTTGGCGCGGGTGACGCCGTCCAGGATCTCCCGCATGCGGCGCTCGATGGTGGCGCGCGCCTCCTGGCTGTACGTGCGCACCGTCCCCTCGAGAGTGACCTCGCCGGGGATGATGTTGAAGCGCTCGCCGCCCCGGAAGATGCCCACCGTGAGCACGCTCGGCTCCAGCGGCGATAGGGTGCGGGAGCGGATCGTCTGCAACGCCACCACCACCTCGGCGCCGGTCACGATCGGGTCGATCCCCAAATTGGGCTGGGCGCCGTGCGACTGCTTGCCCTTGATCTTGATCCGGAACTGGTCGACGGCGGCCATGGACGGCCCGGAGTTGAAGCCGACCTGGCCCACGGTCAGGTCTGGGAAGGAGTGCAGGGCGAAGGCGGCCTTGGGGTGGTACTCCTTGAACAGGCCCTCCTCCAGCATGAGGTCGGCGCCCCCCTTCTCACCCGCCGGCGGCCCCTCCTCGGCGGGCTGGAAGATGAAGAGGATGCTGCCGGGGATGTCCGCCTTGACCGCGGAGAGCACGGCGGCGACGCCGAGCTGCACCGTGGTATGGATGTCGTGGCCGCAGGCGTGGGCGACGCCCACCTCCTGGCCCTGGAAGGTGTCCTTCTTGGTGGACTTGAACGGGAAGTCGGTCTGCTCGACCACCGGCAGGGCGTCCATGTCGGCGCGGACGGCGATGAGCGGGCCGGGCTTGCCCCCCTTCAGGAGAGCGATGACGCCGGTCTTGGCGACGCCGGTGCGGGGCTCGAAGCCGAGGCTCCGCAACTGCTCGGCCACCAGGGCGGCGGTCTGGGTCTCCCGGTTGGAGAGCTCCGGGTTCTGATGGATGCGATGGCGCAGCTCGATCATCCGCGGCGCCACCTTCTCGGCCTCGCGGTCGATGCGGGCGTCGAGATCGCCGGCCGGGGTCGCCGCGAGAGCCGCGGACGCCAGGGCGGTCGCGACGGTGGCCAGCCAAGCCGTTCTCCAGCGGGGCATGTCGTCCTCCAGGACAAGGAAACAGACCGCGACCCGGCCGTCGCCGGTGCGCGGCGTGCATGAAAACCAGCCGATCTTATACCCGGAGGGGGATTTTCTCATACTGCCGCCCTCCGGGTGGGGGCCGCCCACGCTACAATAGGAGCCGAAAGGAGATCTGGATGACGCGGAACGCACCCCTCCACCTTCGACTCGGGATCGCCCTCCTCGGCCTGCTGGCTTTCGGCACGGCCGCGGGCGCCGCGCCCCAGGCCCTCAAGATCGGGGACCCCGTTCCCCCCTTCAGCCTCCAGACCCTCGACGGCAAGACGCTCGACATCGCCAGCCTCAAGGGCAAGGTCGTGCTGCTCGACTTCTGGGCCACCTGGTGCGTGCCGTGCCGCCAGGCGATGCCGGAGCTCAAGACCCTCCTCCAGAAGAACAGCGGCAAGCCGCTGGTGGTGGTCAGCGTCAGCGCCGACCAGGACATCAAGGCACCCACGGAGTTCGCCCGCGCCAACGGCATGTCCTGGATGCAGACCTGGGACGGGACGGGCAAGGTGATCGGCGGCGTCTTCGGCGTCAACAGCCTGCCCAGCTACGTGGTGATCGACGCCGACGGCCGCATCGCCTATCTGATGCGGGGGTGGGCCCCGTTGAGCTCCTCGGCGCTGCTCAGCCAGGCCGTCTCCCGGGCGTTGCAGACCGCCTGCACCACGGAAAAGGTCTGCTGAGGCGGGAAGACCCCTTGGCGGACCAGGATCTCTCGTGCTCGCGGATCGGCCAGATCGCGGTCGTCGTCCAGGACCTCGACCGCGCGGTCGCCTTCTACCGTGACACGCTGGGATTGCGGTTCCTCTTCCAGGCGCCGCCGAAGCTGGCCTTCTTCGACTGCGGCGGGGTGCGCCTGATGCTCGACGTCCCCGAGGAGGAGGAATTCAAGCACGC
Organism: Acidobacteriota bacterium; assembly: GCA_003223675.1. Lineage (GTDB taxonomy): Bacteria > Acidobacteriota > Thermoanaerobaculia > Multivoradales > UBA5704 > DATARR01. Next base: position 135 of record QHVW01000549.1, on the reverse strand, counting down.
CTCCTCCATCCTCTACTACAAGGTGGACGACATCCAGGCGACCTGGGCCACCCTGCGCGACCGGGGCGTCGAATTCCGCGACGAGCCCCACATGGTGGCCCGCATGCCCGACCACGAGCTGTGGATGACGTTCTT